>NZ_JH600070.1:1956633-2256633 GCF_000245015.1 Beggiatoa alba B18LD
AATTTTTTATTCTTTTAACCTGAGTTCAGCGAGTTTCTGTTAAAAAAACAACGATTTGTCTGAATCAGAATTCACAAAATTTTCAGAATTAGCAGAATTAAAAAGCATGATTCATCTTACTTTTTGGTTTAAGGGTTTTAAATTCTGCTAATTCTGTTAATTCTGAAAATCCTGATTCAGACAATGTTGTAATCTTTTCTGGTGAATCTTGATGAAAAAAAAGAGAATAATCTCTGCCAGTCCGTCAACCCTTTTCGCGTGTTCCAACAGACCTGCTAGGTTTTGAAAACCTAGCAGGTCTCTGTTTTATTTTATAAAACTCGCCGAACTTAGGTTCTTTTAATTTTCTTGTCTTTTTAATTCTGAAAATTCTGATTCAGACAATCTTTTAATCCTGAAAATTCTGATTCAGACAAACTGTTGTCTTTTTAAAAGAATCTCGCAGAACTTAGGTTATTTATTACCCTCCGATTTCATCCATGCGCACAACGTTTGCCAATCCTCAGCATGGACGATTTCTTCTTTATCATCATCAATAATAACAATCACGCCCTTCATTGTTGCCTCAGGTAATAATTGAATAAAATCCTGAGCCAATGCCAGACTGTCAAAAACAACTTGTTTATTTCCTATTTCTCCCACAGGACGTGCGACTTTATCTGACTCGGCAATATGCCATAAAGAAAATGTCATGAATGCTTACTCCCAATTCACAAACGATAAACACAGCTCATAAAAAAAGGATACTATCAATATCAATAGTATCCTTTGACTCATACTAATGCGTTAAACATCAGTAAGGTACACAATTGTGTTATTTACGGATAAAAATCCCAACACCTGAGCGGAATAAATCTTCTGTAAACATATAAGTTAAGTAACCATCATGACCAATCCGCCAATTCACCAGACGATTACCGATTTCACTTTCTGTTTTACTCCAATCAAACCAACTAATCAGCTTAATTTTGGGATACAGTTCTCGATAAGTTGGGTCAAAGACTTGTCGCCACCATAGTTGTTTAATCAATTGCTCTTCGTCTGCGCCTTGCCCATCAGGCACAAATAACGCGGCTGTTTCAGGAATTGCTAACGGTTTATTCTTTCCTTCAGCATAAATACCATAAAAATCAGGAACAATACTCTCATCACCTGAGTAGCCTACATATCTTCCTGTTAATTGAGCGATAAATTTGCCATGCTCAGGAATTTCATTTTCACCCCATGGATAAGCACTTCCCCAGTGGTATAAACTCATGCCCACCCAATCTACCGCGTCATCCCCTGGATAATAAGGTGCGTAAGAATCATCGGCTTTATCTAATACACCATTACCATTGGTATCTAATAGATGAAAATCGCTTGCAGTTGGTTTTGCTTCATAAACGCCCCCTGTAAATGGATAACCACCACCGTTATTTGGGGCCCACAGCATAGCTGAGTTTGTCGTCACACGATGTATTGCTTCCGCGATAGCACGGAAAGCACGAATATATTCAAGAGGTTGTTGCGACCATGAATACCAAGAACCATTCATTTCATGTGCAAACCGCACTAAGACAGGCACACCCATATCGTTATAGCCTTTAAGCCGTTGCGCGAGTTTTTCTGCTTCCTCTGCCGTAACAACGGATAAGCCTGCATGAGGTTCTAACGTCAGAATCATCATTGCGCCTGTACCCGTATTTTTAATTTGTTCAATACTTTGGTCTAACCATTGACCATCTTCATCAGAAATGGGAAAGGTTTCAAAACGAACAAACGCATTGAGGTTTAAGCCGAAACTGTCATTCGTGCCTTGTACGCTTGCATTTGTCCAGTCAATATTTGCGCCAAAATATGCGCCTGTTAAAGGCTCTAAACGATTTAAACGAACTTCTTTCAGGTGTACTAAGGTAAATGTGTCATCGCTACTTTGTGTTAATAATGCTTGATAAATCACATTCGCTTCAGGAATATCGACAAAAGGCACTAATAATTGCACCTGTCCTGTAATGTCATAAACCACTTTAGCGTGGCAAGATTCTATATCTGGCCATGGGTTAGGGGTAGCGACGGTTGTCGCACTGTTATCAACCGTAAAAACAAATGGGTCTGCTTTGGTCAACTGTAGCCGCATTTGCATAACTTCATCACGGGTTTTATCCACAAACGGTAAAATCAAGGCTTGTTCACTTAAAGAATAAGTGGCACGTCCTTCACAAGGAAACGCCTCTGCGTATTTCGCTTGGATTTGAGGTGAAATACTGCATAAAGGGACAAGTAACATGATAAAAAAAAGAAACTGATTATTTTTCATGCAAGGGTTCCTTCTGTAATTAAGGTCAAGAGGAAAATAGCGTTAGAAATATTTTTCTAAATCGATTTTTATTAAAGTCAGGAAGCATGACTGCCATAAATCCTACCCCAACTATTTATAATTTATGTAAGCAGAATTAAAAAAACCATCTGCCTTAATGCGTGACCACTTAATGAAGTATCGCATGTGACAGATGGTTTTAAATAACTTATATAATGAACCTAATCAACTAGCAATCCATTGATTTTAACGTTGATTAGCATAGAACGCTTCTAAAGCATGATAAAAGCGTTGTTCTAGTTTTAAAGCCGCATCGCCTGCTGTTGCGCCGCTTAAATGCCATGCACGTTCAATTTCTTGCACTTCTGCAAATTTATCAGTTTGTGCTTGTGCTTCGCCACTCATCACTTGAGACAAACGAGCAACTTGATATGCCATCCGTGCTTCTGCTGCTTCTGGGGGGGAGGGAATACCTGCTAAAATTTCTAAGCGTAAACATAAAACGGCTTGTGCTTGTAATACCGCAGGGTCATAAACCTGTTTACCCGTTTTCACCATATCATTAGCATTAGCAAAACGCACTGTAATAGCTTGCTCTAATTGCATATTTTCTAAAGTCGCTAGTGCTTGCCATTGTGCTTGAGCCTCGGCAATTTGACTGTCTGCATCAATAATTTCTGCACGTTCTAGCTGTATGCATAAAACTGCTTTGTCACGAAGTAGTTGCAATTGCGCACGTTTTTCAGACAATAAGTGCGCTTGGTATTTCTGTTCGACCTGTTTACATGCCTTTTTATAACGGTCATCTAAATGGTCTTTCTGTTTCTTGGGCACTTCACCCGCATCATGCCACTCTTTTTGCAATTTTCTCAGTTGTGACATTGCATCTTTGATGTCGTCACCTTCTGCTTGAGCTAAGGTTTCGATTTTCTCGCAAACGGCTAATTTTGCATCAAAATGAGTTTGTAACTCTTTCTTGAAGGCTTCTTGCTTTTCTTTCCGACGTTCAAAAACCACATCGCAAGCACTACGAAAGGCTTTCCATAATTGCCGTTCGCGCCCGCGTGAACCCGGTACGCTAACATGCCATTCAGCTTGTAAACGTTTTACTTCGTCTATGGCTTTTTCTACATCATCATAGGTTTGTGTGGCTTTGACTTTTTCAATCAAATGCTCACGACGGCGTTGATTGTCCTTGCGCTCCTCATCAAGATATTTCTCGATGTTGCCCATGGTTTTTTCATAACGGGTGGAAATGACTTTACGGGCTTTACGATTCGTTGGACCTAGCTGTCGCCATGCTTTATCGATATCACGAATGGTGTTGTAAATTTCTTTCCAGTTTGGGTTACGCCAATCAATTTGCGCGGCGAATGTTTCTAACTGGTCGCAAAGTGTTTGCTTTTCTTGGTAATTCTTTTCACGCTCACGGGCTTGCTGTTCAAAATGTTCTTGGCAAGGTTTGTAGGCGGTATTGCAGGCTTTATTAAACCGTTCCCACAGCGATTGAGGATAGCCATGTGTTCCAAGACTTTTCCACTTTGCTTGGGCTTCGCGGATTAAGCGGGCAGTGACTTCGGGATCATCATCGGGGTTAGTGGCTAATTCTTCCATTTCTGCGCATAGTTGCTCCCGCTCCACGTTGTCGCCCCAACGTTCCCAACTGTGTAATTCACGGATTTTTGCAGAAATGCCATGCAGCCGTGTTTCTAAATTTTTGTTGCGATTGAGCAATCCAGGATTTTGTTGGGCAAGGTCTTTCGCTTGTTGCTCTAAGGGCATCGCTTTGTGTAATTCACCTGTTTCCAAAGCGGTTTCAATATCCTTGAGGATTTGTTTCAGCGTTTTTACGGCTTGCTCACGATGTTCGTTTTGTTCTTCCATAGAGGTTTTCAACGCTTTGACAGTGTCATTAAAACGGGTGTTAAGGGTTTTCAACAGCTCAGGCTTGTTGGCGGGTTGGCTGACAGCATTCCATGCTGTTTCTAATTCTTTTATCTGTTGCAGTTTAAACGTACCCAGTTGGTTTAACAGGGCTTGTGCTTGATGTAACGTCGCTTCAAGGGCTTGTACTGTTCCTATGAGGGCTTGTGCAGTTTGCTGATGTTTTTGGGCGGTTGTCAAGGCTTGTTTAAAACGGTTTTGCCATTGTTCTTCTTCATCAGCGGGAAGGCTGGTAATGGCATCCCATTGTAGGATTAAACCATCCAACGTTTGCCCAATTGTGTCGGCGCGAGTTGGTTCAGTTTCTAAACAGTTAATCAGGTCTATCAGTTGATTGTATAAGGTTTGTTTAACGTCACGTAGCGGTAAATAGGCGGCTTCACGCTCACGTAATTCTGTTTGAGTTTGTTGGTATTCTTGAGAGTTTTGCAGAAAACGTTGTTCTGCTTGTTGATAGCGTTCGTTATACACGCTATCGGTTTCTGCCTGAATGGCTGACCAATCACCTTGTAAACGTTTAAACTCAGTGTCGTTATTTTGTTCCCACGCTTTGGCTTTGAGGAGAAGTTCTAGGCGACTGCAAATCCGTTCGGCTTCGGCTTTAATTTTGGCGGGGCGTTCACTGGCTTCAATGAGGGCATCTAAACGCCCACGCATGAGTTGGCTGATTTTTTTATCTTTATTCCGTAGTGCTTTAAAAACACGCTCTAGGGTCGATTTTTGCGTAATTTTTTCTGCTGCAGCAAGTCTGACTTGATTGTCAGGGTCTTCAATGGCTAAGTCGCCACACAGGCTTTCGCGAGTCACTTTGCTCAGTGCGATTAAACGCATTTCTGCTTCTTTTGCACTACGCGCAAGCTGTTCTAGTAAATTACTGTCAGTCAGTTGATTTAACCATTGTAAACGGACGGTAAGCTCGATTCCGTCTTTACGACCACTTAAAAAATCTTTGAAGCGTTGACTGGCAAGCTCTTTAACTTCTTTATCAGTCTCTGTTTGCGCAATACTATCAAGAAGCGTTAAGTCTTTGAGTTTACGAACAGCTGTTAAACGTACTAGGGGCGATTCATCTTTCCGTGCAATATCGCTAATCAGTGTTAAATCAGTTAGGTCTTCAACAGCTTGTTTTCGAACCTCGGGGTTACGATGCTGCCATTTGGGTTTGATAATCTTGTCAAGAATCATGGTATCCCGCGATATGTCGTTTAAAAAACGAGTCAGGTAAGCTTGAATAGTTAAGTAGTCATGTTGAATACACGACTTTCGATACTCATTATAGGGTGTTTTGATAACGCAGATTATTGGCTAATCTAGCCCTATTCTACCTGAATAAAATAGTAAATTGCACATCTATACAGGTTTGCAAAGAAATCTTATTGTGAAGAAAATGATAGTGAGAATCTGCTCATTTATAGGTAGGTTAGGAAAAAATTTTCCTGAGCTTGTCCTTTGTCTTTGCGAATTTCATACGCTATCTTATTCGAGAATCAGTATGCATTTACTGAGATATCATCATTTATTTTAAAACTTAGGTATTTATTCTCCTTAATTTTTAAGTCGTACTTTTTGCATAAACCATCTGAATATTGGGTTATTACAACATTTTTAGAAAAGCAGAGAGAGGCAACAGTTATGGGTCGTTATGATGACGATTATGAAGGTTATGATGATGATGGCTACGATTCTGACGATTACGGGTCGGGTTTATACGTCTGTGATGAATGCGGTTTTCGCTTAGAAGCTGAAGCAGGGGAAGATATCGAATGCCCTGAGTGCGGTTATCCCATGACTGAGCAATAAAAACCCTTAAAATTGCAGTACGTTAAATCAGCACTAAAGCAATTGATAAAGATGTTATCTCAGGGAGAGGTAACATCTTTTGTCTTAATACACTTAAGACATTAATGCATAAAGCAAGGTAAAAATATTATACAATCCAAATTCCATCACTTTGCGTAACAAACCTGTAATAATTTTAGCGTGGGTATCTTGCGCAAGCGTTTGCGTATTGCCCTGAAATTAACAGCCCATCGCCTGATTGACGACTGCATGATGATTATGAAAAACACACTTCCTTTATTAGAACAAATCGACAGCCCCGCGCAATTACGCGATTTATCAGAAGAGCAATTGCCTCAACTGGCGAGCGAATTACGCGAATTTTTAATCAATACCGTGAGTCGTATTGGCGGGCATTTTTCCTCTAATCTCGGCACGGTAGAACTAACTATTGCATTGCATTATGTTTTTAATACCCCTGATGACCGTTTAGTTTGGGATGTGGGACATCAAAGTTATCCCCACAAAATCTTAACGGGGCGACGGGATAAAATGCACACGATTCGCCAACCACATGGATTATCAGGTTTTCCAAAACGCACAGAAAGCGAATACGACACGTTTGGCGTGGGTCACTCCAGCACCTCCATCAGTGCCGCATTAGGAATGGCAATCGCTTCCAAATTAGCGGGCATTAATCGTAAAGTCATGGCAGTGATAGGCGACGGCGCGCTTACCGCAGGCATGGCATTTGAGGCTTTAGAACATGCTGGCGATGTTGACGCAGACTTGCTCGTTATTCTTAACGATAATGACATGTCGATTTCCCCCAATGTTGGTGGATTATCTAATTACTTGGCTAAAATTTTATCCAGCCGTTTTTATGCCTCCGTCCGTCAAGGTAGCAAGCAACTCTTGCATCGAATTCCCACCATGCGTGAACTGGCTCGCCGTGCTGAGGAACATGTCAAAGGCATGGTTATTCCAGGGACTTTATTTGAAGAATTAGGCTTTAACTATATTGGCCCTGTTGATGGTCACGACTTATCCGCGCTTATTCCAACGCTGCGCAATATGAAAGCCCTCAAAGGCCCTCAATTTCTACATGTCATCACCCAAAAAGGCAAAGGCTATCCCATTGCCGAAGATAACCCTTGCACCTATCACGGTGTCACCGCCTTTGACCCTAAAACAGGTAAAATGGCGAAAAAATCTGCCAGTGCACCCACTTATACGCAAATTTTTGGGCAATGGCTGTGCGATATGGCAGCCCAAGATGACAAACTCATCGGCATTACCCCTGCTATGCGCGAAGGTTCTGGACTGGTCGAGTTTTCCGAAAAATTTCCCGAGCGTTATTTTGATGTCAGCATTGCTGAACAACACAGCGTCACCCTTGCTGCAGGGCTTGCCTGCGAAGGTTATAAACCCGTCGTTGCGATTTACTCCACCTTTTTACAACGCGCCTACGACCAACTGCTACACGATGTCGCCTTACAAAACTTACCCGTCCTTTTTGCCATTGACCGCGCAGGCTTAGTCGGTGCAGATGGCGCAACCCACGCAGGCACATTCGATATTGCCTTTATGCGCTGTATCCCCAACATGGTGATAATGACCCCAGCTGATGAAAATGAATGTCGGCAAATGCTCACCACAGGCTTCTTACACCGTGCAGCCCCTTGTGCAGTGCGCTATCCTCGCGGCAATGGCATCGGCATCCGTGTTGACCAAGCCTTAACCACCTTACCAATAGGTAAAGCCGAACTCCGTCGTCAAGGTCATCGAGTCGCACTTTTAGTCTTTGGAACACTCTTACAAACCGCATTAGAAGCAGCCGAACAACTAGATGCAACCGTAATTAACATGCGCTTTGTCAAGCCATTAGACAACGAAATGGTACTAAACATGGCACAACAACACGATTTAATCGTGACGATAGAAGATAGCTGTATCATGGGCGGGGCGGGCAGTGCCGTTAGCGAATACTTACACACACAAGCGCAAGTCGTGCCCGTGTTACAACTTGGCTTACCTGATGAATTTTTAGAACACGGCATACAATCACAAATGCTGGCTGATTGTGGGCTAGATGTGGCGGGTATTGTGCGCTCTGTCACCCGTCGTTTCAGTTTGATACAACCTGCAAACTACTTAACCAATGTGAGCGTTGTCGGTAAAAATTAACGGTCTCGATGCGACATTCATCGCACGATGACGCTAGCAACACCCGTTTTTTCCCCCATTAATTAATGAATTTGCATGAATAAACCGCTTACTCTAACGCCTGAGATGTTGATACCTGACACCCAACGCTACAAAGACACGCGCCAACTGGTTATTAATAAAGTCGGCATCAAATCTATTCGCCACCCCATACTTATCAGCGACCGTGCCCAACAAGCGCAACCAACCATTGCCACCTTTAACATGTACGTCATGCTTGCCGCAGATAATAAAGGCACGCATATGTCGCGCTTTGTGAAGTTACTCAATGAATTACAAACTCCATTAAGTGTCGACAACTTTCCGCATTTACTCGCAGAAATGACGACGTTACTAGAGGCTGAACAAGGATTTATCGAGGCGCAATTCCCTTATTTTGTCAACAAATCAGCCCCGATTACAGGGGTAAAAAGTCTATTAGACTACACCGTGACATTAACAGGGGAATATAAAAACGGTATGAGCACGCAAACAACACAAGTGCTTGTCCCTGTTACCAGTTTATGCCCTTGTTCTAAAGAAATTTCAGAATACGGCGCACACAACCAACGTGCCCATATTACTGTTGCGGTTAAAACGCAAGAAACCCTATGGATAGAAGAAATTATCGATATCGTAGAAGCTGAAGCCTCTTCTGAACTGTTCGGCTTGCTTAAACGTCCTGATGAAAAAGCCGTGACAGAACGCGCTTATGAAAATCCTAAATTTGTTGAGGATGTTGTACGCGATGTTGCCGCCCGTTTAAATGCAGAACCGCGTATTCTTGCTTATACCGTAGAATCAGAAAATTTTGAATCGATTCATAATCATTCCGCTTATGCGCTGATTGAACGGGATAAGCGTAATAGAATTTGAGCTGATTTACTCATCTTGTTAAGTTTTCAAGCCTGCTAATCCTGATTTAAATAAAAACGGATACCACTGCTTCAAGCGGTGTTATCCGCTATAAACCTTTATACTCAGAGCAATCATATGCTTAAACGTATCTACATTGATAATTAACCTGAGCTCGACAAGTTTCTGCTAAAGAAACAACAGCTTGTCTGAATCAGAATTCACAGAATTTTCAGAATTAAAAAGCGTGATTCGCATTAATTTCTTGGTTTAAAGGGTTTAAATCCTGTTAATCCTGAAAATCCTGATTCAGACAATGTTTTAATCTTGTCTGGTGAATCCCGATGAAAAACAGGAGAGTAACCTCTGCCAGTCCTTCAAACCTTTTCGCGTATTCTGACAGACCTGCTAGGTTTTCAAAACCTAGCAGGTCTCTGTTTTATTTTAAAAAACTCGCCGAACTCAGGTTAGATTATGTTCAGCTTAATTATTACCACTTCTCACCGAACTGGGATTAACACCTGTTTCATACTGTTGTAAAGGGATAACTTCCACATGACCCGATGTATTCACACGCAATTCAAACACCGTCCAAACATCTGTGCTTGCACTACTTAAGGCATTAGCCCCTTCTAAGGTTGGGGTAAAAATCTGCTCGCCCCCATCACCAATTTGCAAGCGAACCTCCGCGTTTGCCGTAATAATACTGCCACTCCCTGCAAAATGTTGAACCATAAAGCGATACGTTCCTGCTCGCAATTGTTTTTCACCAACTGGCGGGAAAATCGTCACAACTTCAGGCTTCGTATTACTAAATTCTCCCGTATCTAGTTGTGCAACGCTGGTTGTTTTATTGCCAAAATAGACATGAAAACGGTCTTGATCATTACTGTATGATGCGGCTAATCCGAGTTCAGGTCCTGTTAAATGTGCGTCTAAATCACGTGGAGAATCCCCCCAATTCAATTGGATACGAATTAAAGTCGGCACGTTTTCAGACACAATGGGTGTATCATCAGGCTTTGGTGTTTCGACTTCTCCGCCAGTATTTGTATCAGGATCAGGCTCTGGTTCTGTAGGCGTATCAACATCTTCCCCCCCTGCGCCATTATCGACACCATCATCAGGATTGGTTATCGCAACAGGGCGTAAATAAATATCCAATTGTGGACTTGCACCACATTGTGTATTGATTTCTTGATAGCTGGTTTCAAAATCATTTGCCGTGATTGAAATGACTTGTTGCCCTGAAGTTACGCCTTCAAACAGTACAAAGCCATTAACATCGGTGAGTTTTTCCATTTCATTAATTACAACACGTGCACCAATCAATGGGGTATTTGTCTGACTATTCATAACACGTATTGGAACAGTGACACAATTCGCGCTCATTGTTTCCATCAGCGGCACTAATTGCAAAGTCACAGGGTCAAAACGAAAGGTAATATTATAATAAGCACTGACTGTCTGCCGTACACCAGAAATCACAGGGTCATCAATCGTAAAATCGACCCGCATATTTTTGATTTGGAGCGTATTATCGCTTGTACCGACACCTTGCACATCCTGAAAACTAATCTTGGTGTCCGCATAAACAACGGTGAAAAGCCCACTACATAAACAAAGCAAAGTGGTCAGACACATTTTTAATAAGGGTCTGGATAACATAATAAGAATCCTAAAAATAGAAATAACACGATTAAATTAACTATATGGAATCTTAAAGATAATGACAAGTTATACAGAGAAATCCTTATTTAATTACTTGAATTAGTTTGATAAGCGGTTTAAAAAATTACTCAGTATTTTTATACAATTTAACTTTTAAAAAGGCAGTCCTATGCGGGAACTTTTACAACAACGGTTCAAACAACTTGCGCCGAATGTCGATTTTTGTGCATTACGCTACGTTGCGGAACACAGTGAAAAATTAAACGTGCGACAAAATGTCGCTTCTCCCCCTAAGCGTTGGATAGATACAGGCGTTATGTTCACCGTGATGCACAACGGCGGCTTAGGCTATGCAGCAACCAGCGATTTAAGCGAAGCAGGATTGCAACAAGCCTTGCAACAAGCCTGCGACTGGGCAGAACGCACACGCGGGCGTTTAGTGACAAAACTAGATACTTTGCAACTACCGCATCAACAAGGTGAATATCATGCCACCGTACAGCAAGTATGGGATAGTTTGAATTTAAAAGAAAAATATGATTTATTACAGCAAGAATCGGAATATTGCAAAATTGATGAGCGTATCGTCGACTGGGAGGCTGAATTATGGTCGATACATACCGAACAACTGTATTTAACCAATCACGGCGGTCATATTTACCAAACTTCACAACTCCTGATTCCCAATATTGCAGTCACTGCCCATGAGGGGATAGAAACCCAACGACGCAGTTTTGGCGGACAAGTCTTTGCGCGACAAGGTGGATTAGAAATCCTAAACGATATTGGTTTCTATCAAAGCGGAAAACGACTGGCTGAAGAAGCCTTGCAACTCTTAAACGCGCCTAATTGCCCCACAGAGACCCGCGATGTCCTGCTCATGCCCGACCAAATGGTGCTACAAATTCATGAATCGATAGGACATCCATTAGAACTAGATAGAATTCTCGGCGATGAGCGCAACTATGCAGGCACTAGTTTTGTGACGCTCGACATGTTTGGCACATATCAATACGGTTCGCCACTCTTAAATGTCACTTATAACCCCAGTGTTGCGGGCGAATTTGCCAGTTATCACTACGATGATGAAGGACTCCATGCCGAAAAAACTTACCTCATCCGTGAGGGGCTACTCCTCAATCCTTTAGGCGGTATCAGCTCACAAATCCGCGCTAATCACGCAGGCGTTGCCAATGCACGCGCTAGCAGTTGGAATCGTCCGCCTATAGACCGTATGGCAAATATTAATTTAGAAGCAGGCGACAGCAGTCTTGCCGATATGATAGCCAATACAGAACGCGGTATTCTCATGCAAAGCAATGTTTCATGGTCAATAGATGACTCCCGCAATAAATTCCAATTTGGCTGTGAATGGGGACAACTCATCGATAATGGTAAATTGACCCACATTGTTAAAAACCCCAATTATCGCGGTATTTCTGCCACTTTCTGGCGCAACCTCAAAGCCGTTGGCAATGCCGATACTTTCCAAGTGCTCGGCGTTCCCTACTGCGGAAAAGGCGAGCCGAATCAATTGATTCGAGTTGGACATGCAACACCTGCTTGTTTATTCAGCGATATAGCCATTTTTGGGGGCGAATAATGCAAACTTATTTTTATGCTTTAGCGGATTACTTAACCAGTCAATGCCACGCTGACGAATTCTATTTATGCAGTTATGAAGGTGAAGATTCCGATTTTATCCGTTTCAATCAAGGCAAAATCCGCCAAGCGGGCAATGTCAAACAAGCGCATCTCACCCTCTCTTTAATTCGCGGACAACGCAGTAGTCAAATTAACCTGACCTTAAGCAATGACTTTGCAAGCGATAGTGTGCGTTTAAAAAGCACCTTGCAACAGTTACGGGAACAACTCCCCTACACGCCCGACGACCCTTATTTACTCTACTCGACGACGGTTCAAAACAGTGAACGGATTGCTAACAATGCTTTACCGCGTACTAATGACGCAATCGATACCATTTTAAGCACAACGCAAGGCTTAGATTTTGTCGGTATCTATGCAACAGGAGGAATTTTTCGCGGATTTGCTAACAGCTTAGGGCAACGTAATTGGCACAGTAGCTATAGTTTTAACTTAGACTGGAGTTGTTACCACGCCCAAGATAAAGCCGTAAAATCCGCTTATGCAGGGTTTAACTGGGACAATGCCAGTTTTGCCAAAAAAATTGAATCAGTAAAACAGCAGCTTAATCGTTTAAGCTACCCTGCCCGCACCATCGTGCCTGATGAATATCGCGTTTACCTCTCCCCTACTGCACTGGCCAGTATCATGGAAGTGCTTTATTGGGGAGGATTCGGGGCAAAATCACAAAAAACCAAGCACAGCCCGCTACAACGTCTTATCGACAACCCAACAGAATACCGCTTACACCCCAGCATACATCTATCTGAAAATACAGCGGAAGGTATAGCCTCCGATTTTCAAGATGCGGGATTCATTAAACCTGCCAATGTTCCTTTGATTAAAGCGGGTAAATTTGCTAATAGCCTTGTATCGCCTCGCTCCGCCAAGCAATATCACCTCCCTGCTAATGGCGCAAATGAAGAGGAAATGCCCAACGCTTTGGAAATGCAAGCGGGCAACTTCCCACAAGCCTATATACTCGACGCATTAGAGACAGGGATTTATATCAATAATCTCTGGTATTTAAACTATTCAGACCGTCCCGCAGGACGCATGACAGGCATGACCCGTTTTGCAACTTTCTGGGTAGAAAAAGGCGAAATTGTCGCCCCGCTCAACGTGATGCGCTTTGATGAAACAATTTACAATCTGTTAGGTCAACAATTGATAGCCCTGACAATTGAACGTGATTTTATTCTGGATGCAGATACTTATGACAAACGTTCTAACAACAGTATGCACTTAGCAGGGGCATTAGTGGAAGGAATGCGTTTTACGCTATAACACAGTAAAAGAAAAGGGTTGGCAGTCATAAAGGATTGCCAGCCCTAAGATAAAGGATTAATGCGCTTGTTTTTTACAAAACCGATACAGCGCAATTTCTGCAAATAAATTCGGAAAGAGACGCATCCCTGTGCGTGGGCGGTGATAACGGTCAACGGCAGCTCGTTGTAAAATACTTAACCCCAATTCATCGCATAATTTTTCGAAGTCATACAAGGTACATAAATGAATATTTTCCGTGTTATACCATGGATTTGGTAACGCTTCTGAAACAGGCATTCGTCCCCCAAAAAATAAAGATAATCGACATTCCCAATGCCCAAAATTGGGAAAGGCAATAATGCCTTCTTGTCCAACTCGTGACATTTCTTGCAATAATAAATCAGGGCGATGAATGGCTTGCAAAGTCTCCGACATAATTACGTAGTCAAAACTGTTATCCGCAAAATCTGATAACCCTTGATTTAAATCGGTGTGAATGACATTCACGCCTTTTTCGATACAGTGGACAATTTTATCGTCATCAATTTCTAAACCGTATCCCGTTACTTGACGCTCATCGCGTAATCGCGCCAATAATGTGCCATCACCACATCCTAAATCTAATACATGCGTATTAGGGCGAATCCATTGGCTAATTAAGGCTAAATCTGTGCGTAGCTCCATGAATGTTTCCCCCTTTAGAGTGCAATACCTTGCATATAAGCACGGAAAATCTGTTGATAATGGGGGACAGGCATTAAAAACGCATCGTGTCCATCGTCTGCCTTAAATTCGGCATAACTCACTTGTTTTTTATTGTCTAATAAGGCTTTAACTATCTCGCGGGAACGGGCGGACGAAAATCGCCAGTCGCTAGTGAAAGACGCAATGAGAAAGTGCGCTTTTACTTTTGCAAAGGCTTGGGCTAAATCGTGATTGTATTCACTAGCGGGGTCAAAGTAATCAAGGGCTTTGGTCATCAATAGATAGGTATTGGCATCAAAACGGTCAACAAAAGAACGTCCTTGGTAGCGGAGATAGCTTTCTATTTGAAACTCGACATCAAAACTAAAATTGATTTTTCCCTCGCGTAATTCACGCCCAAATTTAGCCCGCATGGAATCATCAGATAAATAGGTAATATGTCCAAGCATCCGCGCTAACATTAAGCCCTGACGGGGAATGACATGGTGTTCGTAATAATGTCCCGCGTGAAAATCAGGGTCGGTCATAATGGCTTGGCGGGCAACTTCGTTAAAGGCGATATTTTGCGCGGATAATTTAGGCGCGGCGGCAATGGCGATACAGTGGCGTAAGCGTTCAGGATAGTCTATTGCCCATTGTAAAGCCTGCATTCCGCCTAAACTTCCTCCAATGACCGCCGCCCATTGTTGAATGCCTAAAGCATCGCTTAAACGCGCTTGTGAATTCACCCAATCACGAACGGTGATAATTGGAAAGTCAGGACCATAGGGTTTACCTGTATCAGGGTTAAGACTCACAGGCCCTGTTGAACCTTTGCAACCACCTAAATTATTGAGACAAACGACGAAAAAGCGAGAGGTGTCTATTGGTTTGCCAATGCCAATCGCGTTATCCCACCAACCTGGTTTTTTATCCTGTTCGCTGTGGTAGCCTGCGGCGTGATGGTCACCGCTCAATGCGTGGCAAATCAACACTGCATTAGAACGGTTCGCATTTAATTGCCCGTAAGTTTCATACACAATATCGTAGCGCGGCAAGGTACGCCCACAATCTAACGTTAAAGGCGCGTCAAAATGGAGCGTTTGCGGCGTTACTAACCCAACGGAATCAGAAGGAAAAGTATCTGCCATTTAACCAAATGTCCTGTTTTTATAGGAAGTAATGAACAAAAGCCAGCCTAAAGCTGGCTATACACTTATCATTATAAACGGACAGGGCAGGAGTATCTTAGGAAAATAATGACAAACTAATGACAAGTACGCGAGAAAAACGGTTGTTAGTGATGATGCACTATATTTTATCCGCGTCTAACAGAGAAATAATTAGGCTTTTGGATGGTTAGCCGTATTGGCTGTTTCTAAACGGGCTTTTGCGGCTTCAACAACATCGGGTTCAACATCATTAAGTAGTTTGTGTACAACCGATAAAGGCGCACGTTGTGCTGCTAAATAGCGCACTGTCCAGTCAGTATCTTTAAATAAGAGTTCCGCAGATTCGGGGTCTATGCGTTCAGCAACAATACGACGGACTTCGACTTCTGGATCATCAACCATGAGTTCTAAAGTCACTGTTGGCAAGCGTTCAGCGACTGCTTGACGCACTAAACGGTCTTTATCGTACATCATGCGAAACAGACGACCAACGGGCAAGCGGCGTGCGACATAAACACGCACCATATAATCAGGATCAGTCGCAAGAGCTTCTAATCTATCAGCGGGCAAGCGGTCAGCAACGGTAATTCGTACTTCTCGATCAGGGTCATGTATGAGTTGTTCTAAGCCATCTTCGAACGGAATGCGGGCAGCGACAGCGCGGCGCACGGTCTCATCTTCGTCATTGATGAGTTCTTTTATCCGTGCTTGGGGAATATAACGCACAATAATTGCGCGGGTTTCCCAAAATGGGTCTTGCATGTAATCAACAGCTAAATCAGGATTAAAACGGAAAAAACGGTCGATTTGTCGTCCGCTTTTGACGTTAACACAAGCATCTCCCGGCTTGCATTTCTCTGTTGCTAAACGCGCTTGATGGTGGCATAAGCTGCAATCAGCACGGGGGGTTTTGTCTTGTTCTACTGCGCTTGTTGGTAAAGTCATCATGATTCGGCACAAAAGTGCATAAACTAACTGTTTATGCACCTTTACTCATTTAATTAAGCACCTAAATCAGCGCGGATTTTTTCAATCCATTCGCTAACGCGCTCGTCAGTCATATCCGCTTGGTTGTCTTGGTCTAAGGCTAAACCGACAAACTCATCATTGACAACGGATTTAGATTTGGTGAAGTCATAGCCATCAGTAGGCCAGCTACCGACTAATTTTGCACCGCGTTCTTTAGCTTTTTTGTAGAGGATAATCATGGCATCAACGAATTCATGACCATAGCCATCTTGGTCGCCTAAACCGTAAACAGCAACCACTTTGCCAGTAAGGTCAACTTCATCTAATTTGGGTAAAAATTCTTCCCAAGTTGGCTCTAATTCGCCATCTCCTAAGGTTGGTGTCCCTAAAATCAGAGAATTATATTTTGCGAGGTCTTCAGCAGTGGCTTTGGCGACGTTGTGAATATCGACAACACCTTCACCGAATTTTTTGGCAATGGTTTTAGCAACTTTGCGGGTGTTGCCTGTGTCAGTACCATAAAAGAGACCAATTGTTCCCATGTGTTTTTCTCCATTATCAATATAAATATTGCGGTCAGTTTTCTTAACGGATGCAAATCTCTGATTTTGCCTTTCTATAAATCTTTATGAGGCTTCTACAGTTAGTTTTGTATCAACAGCCCGTTAGTCATCAGCGATGACTTCGGCTAATACGATACCTGTCGCAGATTCAAAATCACGTGTTAATTTTAAGCAATGTTCGCGACCATCAACTAAATAAACATTAAACCCCTTACGCTCCATCACTGGAGCAGGGGTTGTAATGTCATCATCCATACAATAGGTAAAATGCAGATGCGGGTAGGCTTGCCGTAAAGTAGTCAAGACTGCATCATCAAGCCCTTGTAATTCTACTTGGAGGGCAATTTGTTCTGCAATATCGGGAGTGAGCATAGATTATTCTTCCTCTAGCTCTAGCATGAAGCGTTTCCGATCTTCAGGTGATACCCCCATTACTTTGGCTAACCATGGGGGAGGGGCACTTGCAAGGATGGCTTTTAAATCTTCTAAAGCAGGCAAGGCTTCTCCGCCGTCGGGCATTTTGATGGGGTGTATGCCTGCTTTTACGACTTTAGCGGCTGCAGGTCCGCCAATAGAGGCAACATACATCACATGGCAGTCGCTAATTAACTCTGCACGAAATGCGTTTTTATCTTCAACTTCTTCGGTCGGCGTTGTTGAGCGAATGTCAACTAAGCGTATTTCATCTTTAGAAACTTGATAAATGAGGAAGCGATTGCAAGAACCGAAATGTCCATCTAGTTGTGTCGTGGTGTTGGAAGCACAGGCGACGCGAATGGAGTTAGGCATATCGCCTTCTTGATAAGCTTGTACGGTCGGTAAATCGCTTTTAGGCTCGCTATCTGCTTCGCCTTTTAAGATGTGAACTGCATTTTTAAGCGCGTCTTGGCTTACTTCGTTCAATTCGCCATCCGCAGCTGTTTTTAAGTCCTTGACTTTAATCCCCGCTAATTTTTCTTCTGTGATAGGTAGTCCAATACAGGAGATTAAAACCGTCATTAAACGACGAGGGTCTGTATCGGGTAACGCACGAGCGGCTAAACCAATCCGCAAGGCAATTTCACGAGTAATCGGGGAGGAGTTATCAGTTTGAGTCATGATAGTCACCACTGGACAAATACAGTTTTCTATGGGACAGACACGCAAATCATTAGGTTCATCTTTATCCGCACATAAACATAACACGGATTATTAATGTCTAACGACTCTTAATCTATTGCGTTGACAGGACAGACAGGTAGGTAATCAAGATAATGCAAGCATCAGGAGCAGTAAAGAAGACTACTATCTATCCCTATCTGTTGCTAAAGCAGTCGATAAACTATTGTTTAGTCATCTGCGCCATCAACACGTTTAGCTCTTACTGTGATGGGAAGCTTTAACTCAGACATTGGCGGAATGTGGTAACGAGAACCATCACTCAGGCTCACTTCACCGCCCCATTGTTCAGGACCATTAAATTCCATTTCTACGATAGTTTCTTCTAAATCTTTTTTAGCGACGTAAAAACTGATATTGCCTTCGGCGTTTCTTCTAAGCATTACACTGGGCATTGAACTTTCCTTAATGATCTTAGTCAGGTAGGGATATTATTGTTATATATATTTGTCTATCGTGACAGGTCTAAACAAATTAAGGTGTGTTGACAGGGTTATCAACACACCTTAGCAGATTACAACATTAGCGGACTAAGTCATAGTTGTAGTCTGTTGTACCCATACCACGGGTTTCTTCATCGAGGCGTACCATGACTTCATTGACGATAGTAGTCAACATGTACATAGCCCCTTCGTACCCCATGGTTGTCATACGGTGTAAGTGATGACGGTCGAAAATGGGGAAGCCAATGCGAATGAGAGGAACTTCAAACTCTTTGCCTTTGAAGAGGGTATCGCGTTGGATGAATTTACCGTAAGAGTTACCGATCATGAAATCAGGTTTCTTGGTGAAGACTAAAGAACGCATGTGCCATAAGTCTTTGCTGATATGGACTTCACAATCTTTGCCATAAGGAGATTCATCAAGAATTTTTTGTACTGCTTTTGCCCAACGTTTGTTGGCGTTGTTGCACAGAATGTGAATAGGCTCAGAACCAATTTCTAAGAGGAATTTGGTTAAACCTAAGGTGAAGTCTGGATCACCCCAAATGGCGAATTTTTTGCCATGTAACCAAGTATGAGAGTCCATCATCATGTCAACCAAGCGACCACGCTCTTTGGTTAAAGAGGCAGGAATTGGCTTGCCAGTGACTTCGGAGATTTTCATTAAGAATTCGTCGGTCCACTCTAAACCCATAGGAATGTTGAGTTTAGGAATGTCATGTTGCCATGTGTTTTCGACGTATTTCTTGGTTTTTTCTAAGTGCCAAGGTTGTAACAGAATGGTATTGATAGCATTAGGCGCGTCTTTAATTTCTGCTTGGGTGGTGCCGCCAGCATACATGCGGAATTGACCATCAGCAGGGGTATCTAACACTTCGGTTGGATCGCATAACATGGTGTGTTGAACACCCATTTCGTCCAGCATACGGTGAATGACGCGATAGTTACCTAAGTAGGTTTCAAAACCGGGAACAATGTTTAATTTGCCATTGCTACCGACTTGTTTGCCTTCCATGTAGTTTAAAGTGAAGTAACGCGCAATCCCTTCAAACATGTTATCCCAACCTGTCAAATGGCTACCGACAAAGCTAGGGGTATGAGCGAATGGGGTGGGGTATTCTTGAGGAACACGACCATCTTTTTTCGCGTTATTGATGAATGCGTTAAGGTCGTCACCAATGACTTCAGCCATACAGGTTGTGGACACTGCAATCATATCTGGTTTGTACAGTGCTTTCGCGTTTTCCAAACCCGCAAACATGTTCTTTTGACCACCGAATACGGCTGCGTCTTCCGTCATGGAGTCAGAAACACATGCAATAGGCTCTCTGAAATGACGATTGAAGTAAGTACGGAAGTAAGCAACACACCCTTGAGAACCATGAACATAAGGTAATGTTTTTTCAAAACCTAATGCGCATAATACCGCCCCTAAAGGTTGGCAGGCTTTGGCAGGGTTGACAGTCAACGCTTCACGTTTGAAGTTAAGTTCTTTGTACTCTTCAGACGTTGTCCAATCAAAGACTTCTCTGATTTTTTCGGGGGAGTAAACTTCTTCGTAGGTCTTCTTACGAGCGAGGTTATCTTTATACTCGTCGTCGCGGAACAAAGGATAGCTGGGTTGGATTTTTTCAACGTTCTGCATGATTAAAGCTCCACCGCACTACCAATCTGTAGATACGGTCTTGAAAGATAACAGGTGGGTAAACCGACTAGCGTAATGGGCTTTACCCTTTACTTCTTTATAAGGTGGGAGACAGTTAAAACTGCCTCCCAAGTTTCCAAATTAACCGTTTACAGCCACTTTTTGCTCGGCTTCAACAGTATTCGCCCAAGGAGCGTGTAACTTGTTCCAGCAAGGGTTATTCAGGGTCATGTCCATATCGCGTGCGAAAATGGCAAAACCGTCATAACCGTGGTAAGGACCAGAGTAATCCCATGAGTGCATTTGGCGGAAAGGAATACCCATTTTTTGGAAAATGAATTTTTCTTTAATCCCAGAACCAATTAAATCAGGTTTGATTTTCTTGACGAACTCTTCAAACTCAAAGCCTGTTACGTCATCATATAACAGCGTTGCGTCGCCCATCTCTTTGATGGTACGGTCATAGTCGTCATTGTGTGCGAATTCATAACCAGCACCGACAACTTCCATGCCTAAATCTTCATAAGCACCGATGGTGTGACGAGGACGTAAACCACCGACGTATAACATCACTCGTTTGCCTTCTAAACGAGGACGGTATTTTGCAATCACTTCGTCCATCATGCCTTGATAGCGGGCAATAACACGCTCTGCACCTTGTTTAATCTTGTCATCAAAGAAGGAAGCAATTTTGCGTAAGGATTCAGCAATTTTGGTAGGACCGAAGAAGTTATACTCAACCCATGGAATCCCATACTTCTCTTCCATATGACGGGAGATGTAGTTCATGGAGCGGTAGCAATGTAACAGATTGAGTTTAACCTTGGGGGTTAATTCCATTTCTGATAAAGAACCGTCACCAGACCATTGAGCAACAACACGTAAGCCCATTTCTTCTAACAGGGTACGAGAAGCCCAAGCGTCACCACCGATGTTATAGTCACCAATCACGGCGACATCATAGGGTGTACCTTGGAAAGAGGTATCTTCATCACGGCGAGGTAATACCCAGTCACGGACTGCGTCGTTTGCAATGTGGTGTCCTAAAGATTGGGAAACGCCACGGAAACCTTCGCAACGGACAGGTACAACGGGTTTATTGTATTGCTTGCCTTTTTTCTTAGAAACGGCTTCGATATCGTCACCGATTAACCCGATAGGGCATTCGGATTGAACGCTAATCCCTTTGTTTAAAGGGAATAAGGTTTCGATTTCATCGATTAACTTGTCTAACTTTTTGTCACCGCCGAAAACGACATCTTTCTCTTGGAAGTCAGAAGTAAAGTTCATGGTTACGAAGGTATTAACACCTGTTGTACCGATGTAGTAGTTACGACGACCTGCACGAGAATATTGACCACAGCCAACAGGACCGTGAGAAATATGAATCATGTCCTTAATCGGACCCCACACCACCCCTTTAGAACCTGCGTAAGCACAGCCACGAATGGTCATCACGCCAGGTAAAGATTTTTTATTGGAGGTGATACATTTATTGGATTTTTCCAATGAGGTGTCGTTGACAGCTAAGTGTTTAGCACGATCTTTCTTAGCGTCTTCGGGATAAACTTCCAACACCTCTTTGATGAGGGCTTCGGTTTCTTCGCGTGTCATTACTGTCATGACTTTCTCCTGATTCCCGCCACCACCAATCTGTAGCACCGCGGGAGTGAATGGAATTCGATACTTAATTTTATGAAGGGTTGTAGGGTGTTATACGACTCTTCCCAAGACTAGGAAGAGTTCCACCCTACAAAACAGACTCAAATATTAACCAGCAGCGGCAGCTTCAGCAGCTAATTCAGCAGCGGTTTTACCAACAATGGTTTCGTCTTCTACTTCCATAATACCGAAGTCCATCAGGAGTTGTTCTAACTCGTCCATGGTTAACGGGGTAGGAATGACTAATTTCTTGTTGTTGATGACTTTTTGAGCTAATGTACGATATTCGTCAGCTTGTTTAGCTTTAGGATCGTATTCAATAACGGTCATACGGCGAATTTCAGCGTGTTGCACAACGTTGTCACGAGGAACGAAGTGAACCATATGGCTGCCTAAACGAGCAGCTAAGGCTTCAATCAGTTCGTCTTCACGGTCGGTGTTACGGCTGTTACAAATTAAACCAGCTAAACGTACGCCACCAGAGTTTGCATATTTAACGATACCTTTGCAGATATTGTTAGCGGCATACATCGCCATCATTTCGCCAGAGCAAACAACATAAATTTCTTGGGCTTTGTTTTCACGGATGGGCATAGCGAAGCCGCCACACACCACGTCACCTAATACGTCATAAAACACGAAGTCGAGTTCTTCATCATACGCGCCTTCTTCTTCTAAGAAGTTGATGGCGGTGATAACACCACGACCAGCACAACCAACTCCCGGCTCAGGACCACCTGATTCAACGCATTTGATACCGGCATAACCGACAGATAATACGTCTTCTAATTCTAAATCTTCGACTGTACCCGCTTCGGCAGCCAATTGCATAACGGAGGTTTGAGCTTTAGAGTGCAGAATTAAACGAGTGGAGTCGGCTTTAGGATCGCAACCAACGATCAACACTTTTTTTCCTGCTTCAGCCAGAGCGGCTACTAAGTTTTGGGTTGTGGTGGATTTACCGATTCCACCTTTACCGTAAATTGCACATTGACGTAACGCCATTTTGTAGTTCTCCTTAAGAATAATGAGAGAGGGACTTGATTGTCGCAATCTCTATATGGCAATCAGTGTGCCAATTTAAAAATAAATATTAACTACATGTTTTATATCTATTTTTATGTGGAATGACTGCTGTTTTCCTAGGTAGGATGTACTACAAAGCAAAATATGTATTGTATGTTTGATTACAAAAGCCAACATAACAATGGATTATTGGTTTTTATAGGCTTTTGGGTGGGTTTTCAGGTCTGCAGGGCTTGTAGGGATGTGCGACAAATGTCGCACAGCGTTAAGAGGCGTTATAAAGGGTTGAATAATTAAGACATTATTATTGAATTCCAGAGATTTGCCTGTTTAATGTAAAGTTGGCTTCTTCTTGAATACTACCACCTTCATTTTTTCCTTTACATATCACAAAGTTCAAGCCAGTAGTGACCGTAGTGAACTGGTTTTGTAATTGCTTTAACAATTGTTCTGCTTGTGTTTGACTTTCTACAATCGCAAATCCTGTCGGTCCCCATGAACTTTGTCCAACACCAACAATGCCATTTTGTTCTAAATAAGCCAAAACACGCGCTACGCTAGGACTGCTAAAGCGTCCCCCTTGTGCATCCGCAAAGTGATCACCGACAACGCGCTGTAATTCTGCAATGGCTAATCCAAAACGATTCAGTTCTGCTAATGCTAAGGCAGGCAACGCCTGCATTAAGATTAAGCGACATAGATGACTCGCTAATTCTTCAGGAAAGGGCTGCAATTGGCGAAAGGCAGACACTTCTTGTTCTCCGTGTACACCCTGACGTTGTGCATCAAAAATTAATAAAATACGCCAATGATTAGGAAAAGGTATACGTGTAATTAACGGCGGGGGTAACACATCTTGTGCTGCGCGTCCGCCATCTAAAATAAATCCCCCTTGTTCGAAAGCCGCCACGCCAATACCAGAACGCGCCCCACGTTCTAATAAACTCGCAACTTCCCGAATACTAAGCGATAAACCAAAATAGCGTGCAATCGCAAGACCTACTGCTAATGAAAGTTGTGTTCCTGAGCCTAAACCAATATGTTCAGGAATACTTTGATGAACATGAATTTTAAACGTTGTTGGTAATTCTAATTGCGTACAAAATTGTTGCGCATACTTTACAACACGTTGATTATTTTGACCGCTCACGCTTAATGTTGTGGCTGTGCTTAAACTCAATTGTGTACAAGGCTTTTCTAATGTAATCCCCAAACTGCCAAAACGTCTGCCTAATCCGCCATTTAAATCTAAAAAACCTAAATGTAAGCGTGCGGGAGCTTTGACATGAATAATGGGAGTGGAAGCCTGTTTTCTATGCTGTGTTGGCATCATTCTCTACTATCTTAAATTTGGTGGTGAAAAATTATTGTTATCGCTTTGGATGATTGTCAGACATGCAACAACATCATAATGCAAGCATAGAAAGCCTTGTTAATAAAATCTAGTGAATCCCATTCCCTTGCTATCAACTCGTAAAAATGGCTTGTTATGCACTGTTATATGTGACCACATACATTAATCTATTCCCTTTTTTGTCGTAAAACCGTGTTGTCATTTTTGTCGATTTACCGCTACTCGATACACCAATCGTGCAATGATGAGAATCAGCAACCATGCTAATAACATTGTTGTAACCGTATGGCTTAAAAAATGGTCTCCAATTAACATCTTATATAAACCAATACTCCACGCAATTGTTAAAGCCCCCGCCACAGCAAGCCACTTATTTCTTCGCGTTTTAAACAGAAAAAACAAAGCTAACAGCGCAAATCCACCACTGGCATGACCCGCAGGAAAACATTTAATACTTTCTTTTTGCTGAAAATTTTCAGGGTAAGGCGTTAAAATAGTGACATAAGGATAAGTCCCTTGATAATGGCTCAAGTCTTTTGGGCAGGGAACATTCGTGACCGCTTTTAATCCCCCGACTACCGCAGGAACAAATAACATTGCTAACCAAACAATTATTAAACCACGACGATAAGGCAAAAGACGGGGCAGTTTTCGGATGAAAATTAATATAATCAATAGAAAAACTGCAAAAAGAACAAATAGTTTTTTAATTCCATCGTAAAAAATGAATTTTGCTAACGGTGCATCTTTATCAACCAACCACCGTGCAAGCTCTGCATGATAAAACTGGTCTTGTAACCAGATATCTATCCCTGTCCACTCCAAAAAAGGTGCGGCGGTTATTAATAAGATAAACGTGACAAGTAGGTAGCGACTGTGGAAAGCCTGTGAATCTAATCGCTGACTTTCATCTATATCAATGTGTGTAGGCATAAATCCAAAAATAATGAAATATAACTGAATGATTTAATGTCGATTAAAATATCGCTTTTCTGACAGACGACAATCACGTCATTTCGTGCATAAAGATTGCCGTGACTCAATTATTCATCAATAATTAAGGGCAACAAAAGACTGATTAAATTATCGGGGTTATCGTTTATGAATATTACTGACTTTCTGCGTCGCTATAGTTATGCGTTCTTGTTGACAACTTGTTGCCTAATCACACAGCAAAGTATGGCAACAGAAACAGGCTATTTACTGCCTGTCGCAGACCCTACAAAAGCAGTTTCAGAATTACTCATGGAAGCCAAAAAATCCTTTGAAGAAGGACAAAGTGAACAAGCCGCCGCCTTATTAGAACGCGCCTTACGTATAGACCCACGCAATCCTATTTTATGGCACAACTTAGCAGGAGTCCGTTTACAACAAGAAGATTGGTCACGTGCGGCAAGTCTTGCCGCCAAATCTAATGCGTTAGCAGTAGAAAACAAAGCATTACGAGTACGCAATTGGGTTGTTATTGCCTTAGCTTGTGAAGGACTGCACGACTTAGACTGCACCAAAGAAGCACGAAATCGTGCACGCGCTTTAGCCAACTAAGAAACCGCATTATCTATCTAACTACCTACACCATCATGTCTTAAAGAGAGGATGCGGTCATGCGCTATACCGTTGCTTTATTGTCTGCTGGTTTATTGAATGCTTGTTGTAGTGATAACGTGCTTGAATCCCAATCACTCCCCCAACAACCGCAACTCAT
This sequence comes from Beggiatoa alba B18LD, assembly GCF_000245015.1. Taxonomy (NCBI): domain Bacteria; kingdom Pseudomonadati; phylum Pseudomonadota; class Gammaproteobacteria; order Thiotrichales; family Thiotrichaceae; genus Beggiatoa; species Beggiatoa alba. The sequence continues at coordinate 1,982,681 of NZ_JH600070.1, forward strand.
ACAACTTGAAAAGTCTGCGCCCAATCCTGCACCTGTAGCAACGCACAATTCAGCGCAATTATTTGCAGAATATCAACAACTCTTTACACAAACTCATATCGACCCGCTTACTGAATACATTGAACGTTACGAACAGGATAGCGTTCATCAACAAGCTATTATTAAAGTAAAAGCAGAACGAGAACGTCGTTGTGAACAGGCTCAACAGCAAGCGACTGATTTAGCAAAGAACGCAGAGAATTTACAGACCTTAACAGCGCGTTATCAACGCTCTTGCCCTCAATTAATTGCGACGTTTGCCAGCCAAATTACACCCACAACGCCGACAACCGCTGTTACAACGCCTATTGCTACCGAATCAGCCCCAATAGCAACACCTACACCAATAGTGGACAAAAAAAGCAGCACCGTTGAAACAACCCCAGCACAATTATTAGCAACAAAAACAGAAACAAATACCAACACGATAATAACCAATCCTCCAGCCATTTCAGAAACATCAGAAAAAGACACGATAACACCTAATCCTAATCATGAAGTTGCTTCTCCCCCTGTCATCAAAGAAACCTGCGAAGCCTTATATAACGCTTCTCGTTTTCAAGACGTGATTAATACTTGTCAATCTCAAGCAGATGCGGGGGATAAACAAGCACAATTCTACTTAGGCGCAAGCTATCTGAAGACAGAAAAAACAGAAGTCGCCTTTAATTGGTTAGAAAAAGCAGCGAAAGGAGGACATGTAGAAGCGCAATATCAAATTGGGCAATTATTCTACATTGGCAAAGGTGTCAAACAAGACCATGACAAAGCATTAGAATGGTTTAAATCGGCTGCACAACAAGGACATCCACAAGCACAATTTATGTTAGAGAATATTTAAGCACGTCTAACTTAGCGGGAATGTTTAATACAACACGCCCGCAAGTTTATCCTACCCCATTTTCTCCAAGCGCGTATAAGCCAATAACAGCCATTTACTTGTACCATTGCTAAAAGCAACCCGTAAGCGCATCAACTCGCCTTGTCCTTCCTGTTCAATAATAACACCATCGCCATAAGTGGGATGACGCACGTTATCGCCTAGTTGGAAACTGGCATCGATAGCCACGCTACTTTTTACTGAAAATGCTGTTTTTAAACGGACTTCTTGAATTAATTCGCGGGGAATTTCTGCAATAAAACGGGAAGGATAAGCATTACTACGTTGTCCATATTGGGCGCGATTTTCACTGTGGCAAAGGTAAAGCGTTTGACGAGCGCGGGTAATGCCGACATAACATAAACGGCGTTCCTCTTCTAAATTGCCCTCATCAATACTGTTTTGATGGGGAAATAAACCCTCTTCTAAACCACCTAAAAAAACAAGGGTGAATTCCAAGCCTTTTGCCGCGTGCAGTGTCATCAATTGTACGCAATCCTCAAAAGCTTGGCTTTGTCCTTCGCCTGCTTCTAACGCGGCTTGGGCAAGAAATGCGCTAATAATGTCAGGCTCGCTATAGTAAAGCTTTTCAAATTGTTCTGCTGCTGTTTGCAATTCGTCCAAGTTTTCTTGGCGACGAGTCGCATCGACGGGGTCATCTTTTTGATAATGCGCCACTAATCCTGCTTGTTGAATAATTTGTTTAATTTGCTCGTGTAACGGTTGACCTGCAATTTTTTGGCTCAATTCTTCAATAAAAGTGGAAAAACTTAATAGCGGTGTCGCTGCACGTTTGGTCAGTTGTTGGCTGGCTAAAGCGTGCTGAATCGCATCCCAAAGTGAGCATTGATGTTGGCGAGCCGTCGCGCGGAGACTTTCCAGCGTTTTATCGCCAATTCCCCGCTTAGGTAAATTAATAATCCGTTCAAAAGCCGTATCGTTATGGCGATGATGTAATAAGCGTAAATAGGCTAAAACATCTTTAATCTCAGCTCGTTCATAGAAACGTAATCCACCAATAATACGGTATGGAATATTTCTTTGTAATAACGCCTCTTCAAATACCCGTGATTGTGCTGAAGTACGATATAAAACCGCAATTTCTTGCCACTTTCCCTGCCATTCGGCAATTTTATCGGCGACAAATCGAGCTTCGTCTAAATCACTGTAAGCGGTATATAAATAAACAGGGTCGCCCTTTTCACCTGCTGTCCATAAATTTTTACCTAAGCGTTTTTTATTATTCGCAATCAGTTGATTCGCAACGGCTAAAATCGTGCCTGTTGAACGATAATTTTGTTCTAAACGGATTAAATGCGTATTGGGATAATCTTGATTAATCCGCTGAATATTTTCAATTTTAGCCCCACGCCAACTATAAATAGATTGGTCATCATCTCCGACAATGAATAAATGGCTATCCTTACCCACTAACGTTTGAATCAGTTTATATTGAATCGTATTTGTATCTTGAAATTCGTCGACAAGGATATGGCGGAAACGGGTTTGATAGGTGTTTCTTAACGCATCGTTATCGCGCAGGGTTTCATAAGTCCGCAGTAATAACTCTGCAAAATCAACCAGTCCATTACGTTGACAATGCTCATCATAAGTCTGATAAATCGAGAGCATCCGCTTTAACCATGTTTCATGTGCTTCTACATGAATATGCTGTGGGCGTAAGCCTTGTTCCTTATGGTTATTAATAAAATGTTGAACTTGCTTAGGTGTCCATGTTTTTTCGTCTAAGCCTTGCGCGATGAGAATCCGCTTTAAAGTCCGTTGCTGGTCGTCACTGTCTAAGATTTGGAAAGTATTGGGCAATTTTGCTTCTTGCCAATGCATTCGCAAAAAACGGTGACAAATACCGTGAAATGTACCAACCCATAAACCTGTTGTGCTGATACCGTCTAAAAGCTGATTAATGCGTTTTTGCATTTCGCTAGCGGCTTTATTGGTAAACGTAACTGCAAGGATGTTATAGGCTTGTGCTTGTTGAGTAGCGAGAATCCACGCGATACGATGGACTAAAACACGTGTTTTTCCACTACCTGCCCCTGCGAGGATAAGTAAGTGTCCTGTCGGAGCGGCAACGGCTTCCCGTTGTATAGGGTTAAGGCTGTCCAATATTTGGGAAATGTCTTCCATCGCTAAATCTTTAGGCTATGAGGTTAGGAGAGGCAGGAGGCTATAAAATCTTGAATATTCGTATTATTATTGCATCAACATTCACTAAAACGCGCAATATCATCAGGGCTTAAAGTTTGTTGATGAATCGCGGTTGCAATCAAAACGCCCGCAACTTGTAATTGTTGTAAACGGGCTAAATCCTCGGCATGACGCACGCCACCCGCTGCATAAATATGTGTTTGCGCAGGGCAAGATTGCTGTAAATGACTTAAACGGCTTTCATCGACACCTTGCGACACGCCAACTTTACTTAAATTCATGAGAATTAAGCGGTTTACCCATAAAGTTGGCTGTGTCCATAATTTGGGATGTCCTAAAAATCGGTCATGATGAAAATCAAGGGAAAGGATAAAGTTATCTGCGCCTGCGCTGTTCAACAAAGTTTGATATTGTTTTAAATCCAGTTGAGTTTCACTGCCCACAACCGCCGTCCCTAAAGCGTGGGTTTGCCATGTTTGATAATCGGTGAACCTTTGTATGCCACTGTCAACCCAATAATGAAGTTGGGGGAAATGTTGTTGTAAATCACGCAAACTGGCGAGATTGTCACCCGTGCCTTGAATCGCATTTAAATCCGCAATGTATAAATGCGTAAAGGGATAATAATGCAGTAAACCATGGACAACGGCGACAGGATCAGCACTGTCGGCTAACGGTGATTGTAACGCACGATATTGCGCCCGTTCGCCTGCACGGGCGTGTACAACAATGCCATTGAGTAAATCGATAACAGGAATAATTTGCATTGATGCTTATCCAGTGCGTTTTTTAGTCGCTTGTTTCACTTCGTCGATAATGCGGTCTTGTGCTTCTTCAGTTAAATAGGGATGTAAGGGCAAACTTAAGACTTTATCGGCAACGGCTTCGGCAATTGGAAATTGTCCTTTTGTACCGCCTAAGTGACTAAATACGGGTTGTAAATGCAACGGTGGATAATAATGAACGGTGCTTGAAATGCCTTGCTTTTGTAACTCTTTTTGCAAGGCATCACGCTGTAAGGTTTGAATCACATAAGGATTATAGACGCTGGTATTTTGAGGGCGTACAAATGGCGTTTTAACACAACCTTTTAAACCTGCGGTAAACGTTGCCCCCATGCGGAAACGGGCTTGTACTTCATCGGTTAAAATTTCTAATTTAGCTAATAAAATAGCGGCTTGTAAAACATCCATTCGCCCATTAATCCCAACGCGAGAATGATAATAACGTTTTTCTTGCCCATGTCGACTGAGTTGGCGCACCCGTTCTGCTAATGCATCGTCATTAGTAAAACAAGCCCCTGCATCGCCATAAGCACTTAAGGATTGATTGACAAAGAAACTGGTGCAGGCGATGGCGGATAAATTTCCTGAACGCTTACCGCGATAAGTCGCGCCAAAACTTTGCAAAGCATCTTCAATCACAGGCATTTTATACCGTGCAGCAATGGCATTAATTTCATCAAAATCAGCACACTGCCCATAAATATTTTGTGGAATAATCGCCTTTGTTTTGGGTGTAATAGCTGCCTCAAGCAGGGCAGGATTTAGCGTGTAAGTATCAGGGTCAATATCGACAAAAATCGGTTTAGCCCCTATTAAACTAATCATTTCTGCTGCCGCAATAAACCCAAAAACGCTGGTAATCACTTCATCATGTGGTTTGATATTTAATGCTAATAAGCTAATCAATAAAGCATCTGTACCGCTGGCTACCGTAATGCAATGTTTCCTACCGACATAATTTGCTAATCGTTGTTCTAAAACATAAATTTCCTCACCACGGGTATATTGCCCGTGTTTTAAAACGGTAAAAATATTTTTTTCTAACCGCGCTCGAATACGTAATTGTTGTTCCACTAATCCGCTAAACGGTAAATTTTCCTCATAACCATATTCTGCTAATACCCCATAAATAAATTCATGGTCTCCCCACTGAATATCTGGATTTAAGGTGGAGAACACTTCCTGATTTGTCCAAATAACGGTTTTTCCTGCTAATAAACTTGCATCAAGGCTCATTAATGCTTGAATTTTTTGCGGATGTGTCGCAGGAATTTCTTGCCAATGGCTAGCAACACTAGAAAGCAGTTGTACGCCATTTTCTAGGAGAGAATGAATCGATTGTAAATTCACCGTTTGTGGTTCAATGACAGCAAGTAAACAACAAGGCATCCAAAAACGAGTCGATAAAGCCGTTTTTTGTAAACGGTTAAAACAATGTTTTATATCATTTGAATTAGGGGACAGTAATGCAAGGATGACATCATTGTCCAATACAATGTTTAAATTCATAGAGATACCTTGACTTACCGCGCAAAAATAAATCAGTAGCGTATTTAATGGGCTATTTTACTCTAAAAAGTATGGCGATATCTCTTACAGGGATTAAAGTTGTTTAGGGTTTTCTCAATCGGTATGCAACTTGCACTATAAAAATGCAATCTTGTTTGCTGTTCGCCATATGTGCCAAAAAGTAATTTTTAATTAAGCAATTAGCACGATTAAAAATAACAATTTTATCTATAAATAATGTTTGCTTTCTCACAAAAACAGCAGTCTTGCGACATAAACACAAACAGAGTTGACAATGATTCTCATTTAGAACTATACTTGCCGACAAATAGAATATTTAAATTAATCTTAAACTTATTATTAGTAGGTGATTAACTATGTACGTCTGTTTATGTTATGGTGTTACTGATACACACATTCGCGAGGCAGTTGCTACTCAAGGCGTTTGTAGTATGCGTCAGCTTCGCCAAACGTTAGGCGTTGCGGGGCAATGCGGACAATGTGGCAAACATGCACACTGTGTTTTAAAAGAATGTCTGCAAAAATTACCTGAAGATTATCATGTACAACCTTCTAAGAAAGATTTACCCATCTTACAGCCAAATTTAGCGTTAGAAGTCGCATAAATTGAAAAAGGGGCATCAGCCCCTTTTTTTATAACGCACTTATCTCATCCTATCCTTCTTTACTTTCTTAACGCATCCGCAGGTATGAAGGTTTTTTGAATATTCTCAACATGCTTAGACATATCCAAACTAACCGCGTTTATACGTTCATTAAAAACATTCACATAGACTGTCGTCAAATCTCGTTTAATCTCATCACGTTGATGAATAATTGCTTGACGGATTTCTGCCTCAAATGCCTCGCGGTTAATTGCTTCATCTAATTTAATAAACGCCTCATCGACTAAAAGCCATGTTGCAATACCCGCGACTGCGCCACAGGCAAGTGCGCCAGGTCCTAACGGTGCGCAAACGGCTGCCCCGCCCACTGTTGCTGCTCCCGCTCCGCCACCTTTTACAGCGGCTTTTGCTGCCAGTTTGGCTAATAACGCCCCTGCGGTTTTAAACAGGCTAGTCCCTGCAACTTTGGCAATCGTTTTTTTGATAACTAACGCGCCTAAACCTTTCACAGCAACCACGCCGACTGCTGTACCCGCTAAACCTGCAACCACTTGTTTACCAATATCCGCAGATGTAATGGCTAAATGTTTATCTAAAACACTGAGTAAATTTGTGGTTTCATCTTTAGACGATGTGACTTGGACGGTAGGTGTTTCGGCAGGGAGCGCGTTTTGTGTGAGGAAGTCGAGTAAAGTTTGTTTTAAAACGCTGGTACTTTCTTGAAAATCTTGTGTCAGTTGTGTATCAAATAACTGCTGTTTTGCGTTAATGGTCTCGCTGAAATTAGCTGATTTAAAGATAGTTTCATGCATTTTATCGGCAAGAAAATCGCCCATATCTCCCGTAACTGCGGTTAAATAACGAGAATATTCCCCTGTTAATGAGTAATACCAATCAGTAAATGCAGGAATATTTTGCAAAGCAGGTTCAAAAGCGGCATCGATTTCGGTTTGAATGAGCTGCGCTATTTCATTATTTTTCTGAATTTTTTGTTCATTTAAGGTTTTTTCCGTTAACGTCGGCAAGTGTCCTATCGTCTTTTCATCAACGGTATGGGTTTGACCATTTAAAATAAGGTCTATCACAGGCGTTGGTGCAGGTAAATCTGTTATATCTTCTTGAGCGATGACTGTCTTATTTTTATTAACCAGTTGTTGTCCGCCACGTATGGCAGCAAACGTTGTTATTAAGGCTAATACAATAATCACTACAAAAAAACCGAGCCAGAATAACCAGTTTGTTGATTTCGTTGTTGCTGTATTGTCCATAATTAACCTAATTTTGATGAAAAAATCGTCATATTTGAGTAGGGTTAGTACATGTTAAAGTATCATAATATTTTGGCTGTTTTCTGCTAATAATCAATTTTTTCAATGAATTATTTTTCATAGCAGTCATTGCCGTATCTTTAATTAAGGGGATTGTAGGTGCGATTGAACATCTTTATGCTGTTGTTATAACCAAAAATAGCGTTATCCATCACAAAAAGATTTAAAGCCAATTAAAGTGATATCCAATGCTTTGAGGCATAATCTTTATAAAGATTGACTGATTGCTGACAAAATCCTTTTTTTCAATTAATCGTTGGAAAAAATAAGATTTTCAATACTATAAAAATAGATACTGTGACAGTATCACGTTATTTTAATGAAGAGGAGATACATTGCTTCTATGATTAATCACATAGGTCAAAATTTTTATGCAGACAATAATGAACCTAATTATTAGTAATTTACCCCCTTCTATTACGCAAAGCGAAGTAGAGCACGCTTTTAGACAGCGTGGTGCTGATGTGCAAGTGAGTTTATTTCGAGAAGGAAATCCGAATAATGTACTGGCGGTTGTCAAACTAAAAAATGCAAGTTTAGTGGCGACTCATCGAATGGCTCAGTATTTAAAAGGTCGTTCATGGCAGGGGCGACGTTTACAGGTTTACGTCCCGCTGTTTTGGCGTGGTGAAAGTGAAGCGTAAGCAGAAGGATAGATTAAGTTTATATTTTTATAAGGTTTTTAGGGCTAGCTGTCTTTATAAAAACTGCCAGCCCTTGAGTTAGTTTTACAGCTTTTGAAGTCTAGCCACTGGGTAAAATTCGGCAGAATAAAGCTTTTAAATAATCAGTTTCAGGAATTGCAGGATGGATAGGATGGTCAACCGCTTGATGTCCTTGTCCTAAAATTTGCACGTGGCGATCTATATGTCTTCCTGTGGCACGAACAATCTCGACTAAGGTTTCACGGGCAAGATGTAGGGAACATGAAGCAGATACTAAAATACCTTCCCGACTCAATAATTGGGTTGCCATTTGGTTAATGCGATGGTAAGCCTGTTCACCTGCTTTTTGGTCTTTACGACGTTTGATAAAGGCAGGTGGGTCTAAAATGATAACGTCGAATTTTTCTTCGTTTTGACGTAAAAAGCGTAACACTTCGAAAGCATCACCTTGAGCCGTTTTTACTCGCTCAGAAACCTGATTTAATTCAGCATTTGCCGTTAGCCATTGTAAAGCTCTTTCTGAACTGTCCACACAAAGCACGTCACTTGCCCCAGCGACTGCTGCTTGAATTCCCCACGCGCCGCAATAGCTGAAGACATCTAACACGCGCAAACCTTGCACATAACGGCTTAGTTCTGCACGGTTTTGACGGTGGTCATAAAACCAGCCAGTTTTTTGCCCCTCTAAAACAGGCACATGGAATTTAACGCCATTTTCTTCTAATAAGACTTTTTCGGGTAATTCGCCTAACGCAACCTCGACATAATTATTTAAGCCTTCCAAACTGCGGGAGTTCGTGTCATTACGCAAAACAATGGCACGGGGTTGTAAGACCTTATCTAAGGCTTCGATAATTTCTTGTTTAACCTGTTCCATCCCTGCGGTTGTGATTTGTACCACCAGCACATCATTAAAACGGTCGACAATCAAGCCTGATAAATAATCCCCTTCACCAAAAACTAAGCGGTAATAAGGTTTTTTAAATAACCGTTCACGCAAAGATAAAGCGATATTTAAACGATGTACCAATAAAGAACGATTCAGGCTAATTTGGGGGTCACGGCTAATAATGCGGACACAAATCAACGAGTGCGGATTAATGTAACCCGTCCCAATCGTTTTACCATCAGCAGTATGCACAGACACTGCTTGTCCTGCGGTAAAACTGTTTAACGGAGATTTAACCGTATCAATTTCATTGCTGTAAATCCATAAATGTCCTGCACGTAGGCGACGGTCGGCATGTTTTTTTAAAAAAATAGGGGCTGATGACATAGTATCAATAAGGCGGGAAAAGTAACCGAAAGGGGGGAAAGTATAGCATGTAATGGCTTATTGCATTTCAGACGGGTGTTTTTATCTACTTTAGTTTGAAATTGAGTAAAATCGTAACTTAATTTTTATGGGTTAAGAGATGATAAAACCACTATGTCTGATGATACTGCGCTGTTAAAACAAATTTTAGAAGCGGCTTTACTGGCTGCAAACCAATCGTTAACGATAGACCATTTATTAGCCCTATTTCCTGAAGAAGCCCAACCAGAGCGGGCAAGTATTCGCCATGCTTTAGCTGAATTGCATGAAGATTGCAGTCAACGCGGTATCGAATTAGTCCAAGTTGCTAGCGGTTATCGTTTTCAAGTTAAAACAAACTTAACCCCATGGATTAAAAAACTCTGGGCAAAACGTCCGCCCCGCTATTCACGTGCTTTATTAGAAACACTTGCCTTAATTGCGTATCGTCAACCGATTACCCGCGCTGAAATTGAAAATATTCGCGGGGTCAGTGTTAGCTCACATATCATGCGCACTTTAATAGATTATCAATGGATTCGAGTTTTAGCGCATCGTGATACCGCAGGCAGACCCGCATTATATGGCACAACAAAAGCATTTTTAGACTATTTTGGCTTAAAAAGTTTGGATGATTTACCCACACTTGCCGAACTAAAAACGATGGAAGACTTTGGCGAAACCTTATTTGCTGAAGAAGAGGAAGAGCCTGAAAATGTACTTGCGCCGATGATGGATGAGAATGACATCCCTATCGGCATAACGCAGGCATCACCCCTTAATACAGCATTTATCACCCTTACGCCCGCCGCCCTCGAAATGCAAACAGAAACATTACCCATAAACGCTAAAGCAATAGAAACCCCAGAAAAACCGAACGAAGAACCGTTATAAATTGTTTTTATAATAGTGACTTAATAAAACTGTCAGGTGAATGCCATATGCTGATTGCATGGCTATCAGTGTTAGTAAACAACTATCAAATTAGCGGTTTAATAAAAATTAAAGCCATTAGAACAACAGGATATTTATGTTTAATAGTATAGGACTTATCGCCAAACGGGGCGATATACGGGTAAAAGATACACTAGAAAGATTAGTGAGTTATCTCAATTCACGTGCGTTAGAAGTCGTTATCGATGCACCCAGTGCACGCTTATTGTCTGGTGGTAACTTTAGCGTTGCCGCGAATACAGAAGCCTTAGGCATACGCTGTGATTTAATCATCGTTATCGGTGGCGATGGCACGTTATTACAAGCGGCGCGACTACTTGCAAAACATGATGTCTCTATTCTAGGCATCAATTTAGGACGTTTAGGGTTTTTAACCGATATATCCCCAGAACAGATGGAGCACTACTTAGATGAGATATTAGGCGGTGCATTTTTAGAAGAAGACCGCTTTTTAATTTATGCTGAAGTGTATCGAGAAGGGCGATGTTTATCACACTCTAATGCACTCAATGATATGGTTATTCATCGCTGGAATATGACCCACATGCTCACCTTTGAAACCACCATTAATGGACATTTCATGAGTCGGCAACGCTCTGATGGTCTAGTCGTTTCCACGCCAACAGGTTCAACTGCTTACGCACTATCAGGCGGAGGGCCCATTGTTCATCCATCCTTAAATGCGTTGTTATTAGTCTCAATTTGCCCGCATACCTTAAGCAATCGCCCTTTAGTTATCGACGGCGACAGTTGCATTGCCATCACCATTGCAGAAAATCAAACGGGACAAGCCCAACTCTCTTGCGATGGCGTGTTATGTCAACAAGTTATCCCCGGTGATTTAATCGTGATAGAAAAACGTCAATCCATCCGTTTGATTCATCCACAAGGACACGACCATTATGCAACTTTACGAGAAAAACTAGATTGGGGAAAAGCGGTTTAACGACACTCTAAGTTTTGTGAGTTTCTATTAAAAAAGACAACAGTTTGTCTGAATCAGGATTCATAAAATCCTGTGAATCCTGATTCAGACAAAAAAAGACCTGCTAAGTTTTGAAATTACACATTAAACAACTGTTTTTTTCAAAAATCACAAAGCTCAGGTTAGAGAGGTTTTAGCTCTGCGCCCATTTCTATGGTTTTTTCACCCAGCAAAATTTGCCGTGCTGTTTCTAAATGTGCACTTGTTCCCAGTAATAACACCGTATCCCCTGTTTGTAGCTCTTCATCAGGTTCAGGATTGATTAAATGTTGCTCACCGCGTCCAATCCCGACAATACTTGCTCCCGTTTTACTGCGTAAGGCAACCTCACGGATTAAGCGTTTTACGACAGGTGAGCTTGCAGGCAAGGTAACACACGCTAATTGTGCTGTTTGCAATAATGTTTTTGGCGGAACAGGCTCTTGCTTATCTTCGCTCATTTGACGGCTTAAATTATCACGAATGGTTAAATGCAACCGTGAATAAAGCGTATTAAAGCGTTTCCACATCATATGCACCCACCATGCTAATAATAAAAACACCACCAAGACTGCCCACCACGGCGGAAGAATGGTTAAACTCAACACAATCATCCATACACTTAACGCACCAACCCCCGCGATAAATATCGTCGTGGTAAACACGGCTTGTATATGTGATTGCTGTTGTTGATGAATATTTAAATGTGCTGTGCTTAACTCTGCTAATGCCATTGCTAAGGCTTTAAATTTGAAAATGGTATGTAGCACGATTGGCAGACTTAAGAACATCACTATCGCCCATAAAATCGTATTTTGTACCATTTCATTGTCACTAAGGACTAACCAACGATATTTATTTAGGGTGCTCGCGCCAATAAATAATGAGGCAATAACTAGAATATTCAGAATGATAGGAAACGCCATTTTAAACAAGACTTCACGAATAATGGCTTTATCTGCCGTATTCTTTGACGGTGATAAATGGTTAGCCCATTGGTGATACATGTTTAAAAATGACAGGATAGAAGGGGACACCCGTTTTTCTAAAAAAACAACCACATCATCCGAGTTTTTAATCAAGTAAGGGGTTAATAAGGTCGTAATAACTGACACCATCACCGCGATAGGATATAAAAAGTCACTAGTCACTGACAGTGTTAAACCTAATTGCGCAATAATAAATGAGAATTCCCCGATTTGTGATACACCCATCCCAATCCGTAATGAGGTACGAGTATCATTGCCTGCGAGAAATGCCCCAATAGAGCAGGTAATAATTTTACCAACCACGACAGCAATTGTGATGATAAAAATCGGCACGGCATATTTAACGAGCAATGCAGGGTCAATTAACATCCCAATACTGACAAAAAAGACCGCACTAAACATATCGCGGACAGGTTCAATGATAATACCTATCTTGGCATTTTCACGGCTTTCTGCGACTAAAACACCCGCTAAAAATGCGCCCAGCGCGACGCTATAGCCTAACCATGCTGCGAGCAAAGACACGCCAAAACAAATGCCTAATGTAGCAATTAACAGCATTTCATTGTTACGATATTGAGAAATATAACGCAATGATTTAGGGACAATTAGCAAGCCAATAATGATAACAAGGGCGAGAAAGACAACAAGCCGTCCGACCATGCCCAATAATTCGCCAAGTTGTAACGACCCTGTGACCGCAATACTAGACAATAACGCAAGCATGGCAATCGCTAAAATATCTTCAATGATTAAAATGCCAAAAATCAACGTTGCAAAACGTTCTTTAGTCAAATTTAAATCTTGTAAGGCTTTAATAATAATTGTGGTCGAAGAAATAGACAGAATCGCGCCTAAAAAAAGACTATCCATTGTTCCCCAACCAAACCATTGCCCCAGTTGATAGCCTACCCAAACCATCACAATAATTTCTAAACTCGCAGCAATAAATGCGGTAGGACCCACTTTTAATAATTTACTTAATTGAAAATGCTGTCCAATACTAAACATCAGCATAATCACCCCGAATTCCGCCAAGGTTTTTATCGTATGTTCATCCTGAATTAGCATAAATGGTGGGGTATAAGGACCAATAATTAAGCCTGCAGCGATATATCCCAACACAACAGGTTGTTTAAAGCGATGAAATAAAATCGTTACTAGACCTGCAATAATCATGATGATAGCTAAATCTTGAAGCAAACTAAGATGATGCACGTTGTAATGACTCCTCATTGTTAAAGTGAAAAAATACAGATAATTTAGAAATAGGTAGTAATTAGCATAAAACAATAGTGCAATGGATTTTTGTGAACATATAAGAAAACAATGATTATTATTAAGTATGTTATTAATTAGGAATCTTAAATGATGAAAACCTCCGCAACCGTTGCTTTAATTTCCCCCTCACCATTAACACAACGCAGTTTATTAGTGCATCGTTATGGCGCAGTCGGTGCACGCCCTAAGGCTTATTTACAAGCAGGGTTACACGCAGACGAATTACCAGGATTATTAGTTTTACACCACTTACAAACTTTATTAGATAAAGCAGAAGAAAATAACGATATTATTGGAGAAATTGTCATTGTACCTGTTGCGAATCCAATCGGACTTGGACAACATTTAAATGGGCATTTGGTCGGACGATTTGATTTTGAAACAGGTAAAAACTTTAATCGAGATTTTCCCAATTTAACCACAGCGGTTTTAGAAAAAATCACGCCACAACTAACCAATTCCGCCCCACAAAATGTGCAACTGATACGCGACTGCTTACAAACGCTATTACAAACAAAAACGTTAGAGACAGAACCAGAAGGACTGAAAAGAGCATTGCTACGTTTATCTATCGACGCGGATTACGTGCTGGATTTACATTGCGATGGCGAGGCTATCGTACATTTATATGTCTCTAAACATCATGAGGCGCAAGGCGTACAACTCGGTGCACAACTTGGCGCGAAAACCATTTTATTAGAAGACAATGCGGGTGGAGACCCCTTCGACGAAGCGAATGCGGGTATTTGGTGGAAATTACGTGAACAGTTACCCACATCAATACCGCTACCGCTTGCCTGTTTTGCAACAACGATAGAGTTACGGGGGCAGGCTGATGTTGATGAAACCTTAGCACGTTCAGATGCTTTAAATTTATTTCGCTATTTACAACGTTGTGGCTTAATTGCGGGGCATATTGAACCGTTGCCAACCGCATTATGTGAACCAACTCCGTTAGAAGGAACAGACGTATTAAAAGCCCCAATCGCTGGCGTTTTGGCATATCACAAAACACTGGGAGAATATGTCCATGCGGGCGAAGTGGTTGCAGATGTGGTTAATATCACTGCAAGCAGTCCTGAACAAGCAAGAATTCCTGTGATTAGCCAAACAGATGGTATTATCTTTGCCCGACGCTTAGAAAAATTAGTAAGACCAGGGGAAAGTTTTTGTAAAATTGCAGGTAAACATAAATTAGCCCATCGTGAATACGGTAAACTACTTGGGAATAAATAAATATTTGGTAGTGCTCAACAAGTCAGGTTTTTCTCGTTAATCTTAACTCTTTTGTCTGAAACAGGGGTTACTCATTTAAAACCCTACTTGTTTAGTACTAACCTGAATTCGGCGAGATTCTTTTAAAAAGACAAACATTTGTCTGAATCAGGACTTTCAGAATTAACAGAATTTAAAACCCTTAAATCAAGAAATTAATGCGAATCACGCTTTTTAATTCTGCTAATTCTGAAAATCTTGTGAATTCTGATTCAGACAAAAAAAGACCTGCTAAGTTTTCAAAACATAGCAGGTCTTTGTTTTATTTTATAAATCTCGCAAAACTGGGGATAGTACTATCTGTTATTTATCATATTTTTTCTTGCTTGTTTATTTCAAAAAATTCCTTATTTTTTTACTAAAGTATTTTATTATTACTGCCTATGCTTAAATGAAGCACTGTAAAGAGTCATTATTGAGCTAAAAAACAATCCTATTTTTTATGAATTAAAAAAGATTAGCGCATTAAAGTATTAAATAATAAATATAATTGGGAATTATATTATGTTAAATGATTTACGCGAAACGATTACTTGCATTTTTGCACGTGACCCTGCAGCTCGTAGTACGGCGGAGGTTATTCTCAATTACCCTGGATTGCATGCCGTGTTATGGCATCGATTAAGTCATCGTTTGTGGCGAGCCAATTGGAAACTACTTGCCCGTACCTTATCGACAATTGCCCGTTGGTTAACAGGGATAGAAATCCATCCCGGTGCAGTGATTGGACGGCGTTTTTTTATCGATCATGGCATGGGGGTTGTGATTGGTGAAACGACAATCATTGGGGATGATTGTACTTTATATCATGGGGTTACTTTAGGCGGAACTTCTTGGCAAAAAGGCAAACGTCATCCAACTTTAGGCAATAATGTTGTAATTGGAGCGGGGGCTAAGGTGTTAGGTCCTATTACGGTTGCTGATGGGGCGCGGATTGGTTCTAATGCGGTTGTCGTAAAGGATGTACCCGAAGGGGCGACAATGATCGGCATTCCCGCTAAGGTTGTGAATGTCGAATTAAATTGGAAAGAACGCCATCGGCAGGAGATGGAGAAAAAGATTTTTGATGCGTATGGAATGCCTTGTGATGGGGATATGTCAGAAATAGATTCTGTGCAGTACGCAATCAATAATATGCTGGATGATATTCATCATTTAGATCAGCAAATGCAGAAGCTGTACGGCATGTTGCATCAAATGGGAAAATGTGAACTTGCGGGGCTGGAGGAGGCTTCTTGTGTGAACTTGCGCCAGCGTAAAAAGTTGCATAATGATGCAGTTCATAAAACTATTAATTTAAACAGTGTTGAATAACAACATTGTTTTTAGGGTTGAGAATAAAGACTTAACCCTTAATTTAAAATATTTGTTATTAATCAATAATAAATAGTGATATTTTTATTTTTTTAGCCAACCATTGCTTTTATTTTTACTTGAAAAAAAAGTTGAATAGATTATGATAGGTTTAATATGCCTGTTATAACTATTTATCGTAAAACTATTTTTTCTAGTGACTTATCATTATTCTTGCTATTAATAGGATTAATTGGTTTTTTTAGTATAAAAATCTTAAATTAAACGAGTTGTTACTCGTTTTTTTACCAATTATCTGAAAAATACGCCCTTTAATTGCGGTAATTGCCCTTTATCATTTGTTTGTCTGTCCATACTTAATTCATAAGCGTTAATGTACTGTGTGGTGTTAGTATCCTTTTAACCTGCGCAAACGACGTTAAAAAAGCATATGTTTTACAAGGTTTTAATGGTATAGCTCTTGCATTTATTAACACCAACTAATGTACTCAACCATTATTTAACATGAGGTGATGACCATGATAGACGCAACATTAGATGTGAGAAGTCGTGTAGAATCAGGAAATGATGTCAATAATTCGAGCGTTTTGAACAATGCAAATGCAATGCGCCAACAAACAGCATTAGCAGTAGATAAAGCAAATCGTTTGGAAGCTATGTGTGCGACTCAGCAAAGAGAATTAGACGCTTTACGTCATACACTTAATGAAATGTTTGATGAAGAAACGCTGGGAGAAATTTACTCACGTTTTATGAATCGTTTGTATAGTGAAGTAAATTGATTGGATGAGTGTCACCAGTAATGTCTTTTCTGATTAACAAAAAGGGTGTTCTATTTTTTTGAACACCCTCTTTTTTTCGAGCTAATTTTTTAATAGTAAAATTAACTCATCACCTTGATACTTAAGCAATCGTGACATCACGCGCTAAATAGACATCTTGAATCGCGTGTAAGAGTTTAACACCGTCATCCATGGGTTTTTGGAAGGCTTTGCGACCAGAAATTAAGCCCATACCGCCCGCCCGTTTGTTAATCACGGCTGTCCGTACTGCGTCTTTTAAGTCATCTTTGCCACCTGCTTCACCGCCAGAATTAATTAATCCTGCACGTCCCATAAAGCAGTTTGCTACTTGGTAACGGGTTAAATCGATAGGATGGTCAGTCGTTAATTCGCTATAGACTTTTGCGTGAGTTTTACCGAATTTAATCGCATTATAACCACCGTTATTAGTGGCTTGTTTTTGCTTGACGATATCGGCGTTAATGGTTGCGGCGATATGGTTGGCTTGTCCTGTTAAATCGGCAGCCGTGTGATAATCGGTATCACCCACTTTAAAGGCAGGATTGCGTAAATAGGCCCATAAGACAGTTGCCATGCCTAAATCATGCGCTAATGCAAAGGCTTCGCTGATTTCTTCAATTTGACGGCGGGATTCGTGAGAACCAAAATAAATAGTTGCACCAATGGCAACTGCGCCCATATCAAAGGCTTGTTCGACTTTAGCAAACAAGGTTTGATCGTAAATGTTGGGATAGCTCAGAATTTCATTGTGGTTGATTTTGACGATAAAGGGGATTTTATGCACGTATTTACGGGCAATAGAGCTTAATACCCCTAATGTGGAGGCAACCGCATTACATTCCCCTTCAATCGCTAATTTGACGATATTTTCAGGGTCAAAATAAATGGGGTTGGGTGCGAAAGACGCACCGCCAGAGTGTTCAATCCCTTGGTCAACAGGCAGAATGGATAAATAGCCAGAGCCTGCTAAACGACCATGATTAAACATCGCGCCTAAATTGCGCAGAACATTGGGTTTTCTATCTGTTAAGCTCATTACACGATCCATAAAATCAGGACCTGGTAAAGACAACATCTCTTTTGGAACTCCTTTGCATTGATGGTTTAATAATGATTCCGCTTCTGCTCCCAAAAGAGTAGCGATGTTTGTCATAGTAATTATTTCTCCGTTAAGCAATTTATATATTATCAAAAACAAGCAAGTATTATGTTTGATATAACCAATAAATGATGGTTTATAACCAGCATAAGGTAAATTATTTTACGAGATAACTAGAGTAATTGCGGGTTTTTTTGCGACTTTTTTTTGCCCTTCTTTGCCGTGTGGTGGCTAGGATGATTTGTTAATACGGGGGGCTCTGCAAGAGGGACGAGGCTGTCTTTAGTACGAATACGTGGGTAATCTGTCGGAGATTCATGAATATACTGCGTCAACATTTCAGGCGTTACCAGCACAACCCCTTTTTCACTGACATAAAAACGCTTTGCATCTTCTGCCAAATCTTCGCCGATGACCGTGCCCGCTTCGATATAACATCCTTTATCGATGATGACTTTATTTAAACGACAATGCTGTCCAATACGCACATCAGGTAAAATCACACAATCTTTTAATGTCGAGTAATCATTCACAATCACATTAGAAAATAACAGCGAATTCTCAATCATTGCCCCAGAAATAATACATCCCCCTGAGACCATTGAATCAACAGCCATCCCCCGTCGACCATCATCATTAAAGACAAACTTAGCAGGGGGCAATTGTTCTTGATAAGTCCAAATAGACCAATCACGGTCATAAAGATTTAACGGTGGCGTGACTCCAATTAACTCCATATTGGCTTCCCAATAAGCATCAACAGTACCCACATCTCGCCAATAGCCCGACTTTCCCGTGTTTTGCACATCTCTAAAAGGGTAGGCAATTACTTTATGATGTTTAATCAATTTAGGAATGATATCCTTACCAAAATCATGGCTTGAGTGCTCGCAAGTTGCATCTATCACCAATTGGTCATATAAAAAATCAGTGTTAAAAATATAAATCCCCATGGAGGCTAAGGCACATTCAGGATTATTCGGTAAAGCAATCGGCTTTTCAGGTTTTTCAGTAAAGGTTTTGATGTTACCTTTTTTATTCACTTCCATAATGCCGAAACTACTTGCCATAGATAAAGGCACTTCTAAACAGGCAACCGTTAAATCTGCCTTACGTTTGACATGCTCCGCCAACATCGTGCTGTAATCCATTTTATAAATATGATCACCTGCCAAAATTAAGACATATTCGGGTTTATGATTACGAATAATGTCTAAATTTTGATAAACGGCATTTGCAGTGCCAGAATACCAAGATTCTTGTAAACGCTGTTGTGCGGGTAATAATTCTACAAATTCGCCAAATTCACCACGCAAAAATCCCCAGCCTTTTTGAATATGCCGAATTAATGAATGTGATTTATATTGTGTAATCACACCAATACGACGAATTTTAGAATTCATGCAATTAGATAAGGGAAAATCAATAATTCTAAATTTTCCCCCAAAGGGCACGGCGGGTTTTGCACGCCAATCTGTCAACTGATGCAATCGAGAGCCACGTCCCCCTGCCAAGACTAACGCTAAGGTTTTCTGCGTTAATTTATTTAAAAAAGTTGCCGAGTCATTCATTTTTATTCCCCCTTGATGTTTACCAAAAAAATAGCACAATAGCAGTTTGTTGTGACTTATCTATTAAGTGTCTTAGGGCGATGCAAGCTAACTTTTTGTTTGATAAATACCCCTACCAAATGGTATTAAATTTGCTATAGAATGGACGAACGAATCTACCACCGCCTGCCACCACCTCAGGGATGTTCAATTCCACGCATTTTTTTAATAAATACTTCACTGCGTCGAATGCGTCAGCGATTCATCTACGCTTACAACCGCTGCGTCTTTCGCCCATTAATTTTGCTCGCCTGCAAAAAGGTATAGACAACGTTCACATTGATGTACAACTCAGCCCCCAGTTTATTCAACAATGTCAAAACGCCATTTATAGCTTACTACTTGAACGTACCAGCACAAAACGCCGCTTTACCGATAAACCCTCCGAAAATGTCCGCCGTCAATTATCACAGTTACACGATGCATATGCAGAAATCTTACAAATCACTATCCATCGTTGTAAACGGGATAAACAGCTAGATTTATTACAACTATTTGAAGTTGCCACGATTAAATTTATTTTAAAAACAGTGGCTGATAAAGCCGAGCAAGTCATGCAGGAAATGAAAAATACCTTGCTCAGTACTAGTGGACAAGCCAACGCAACCGATACTTATGATAGAACGGTTTGGATGTCTAAAAATTATAATCGTTTATTACATAAAGTAACTTCTGAAATTTTTGAACAAATTCAAAGAGCTGATACAGGTGTTGGTCAACAATTAAAAACATCTTTATTAGGCATTACATGGTCTATTTCGCCTGATGTATTAACAAATCCTTTATTGCAAAGTCCTGACGTGCATGATTTAGAAATGCTGATGGATTACTATGTTTTACTCTCTCAGGACGGTGATAGCGTCTATGGTTTTAATCGCCTGAGTGAAATTTTAGACAATACAATTGATAGAATCGTTAAACTATTTCAATTAGATGATATTCCAGAACAAAATTTAACTGTTATACAACAAATTCCAAATTATCAAGATAATGAGCTAAAACTCGATTTTTCATGGCGCGATGTGCCCGACAATATGCGCCTACTCTTTGATTGTGAGCATACACGCCAACAATTAACCGATAGTCAATTAGAAACCAACGAAAAAAACTATTTAAAACATTGTTTACGGCTACAAGAAAAAGCGTTGCAATTACTCATAGATACACTAAATCAACAACATATTACCCAACATATTTTAGCCGCTTATGAAACCCCACGTTTATACGAACATTATGCCCACTTGATTAAACCTTATTTACTTTATCAAGCCATTTGTGGCGATGCCTTGGTAGATGAAATTTGGTACAAGCTCAAAGTGAACGAAAAAGTACGCCCACTGCGGCGAATGGGCGATAAACCTTTAACAATTAATGCATTAGTTGACACCCAGAAAAATATTCGTAAACAGAGCAAAAGCCCACCCGTTGCAATCCTATATCGCTTTATCAATGATTTCTGCACATACAGACGCGATTTAAAATACCGTTATTTACTCCATCAAGCGATGGAACAAATTAATTTATTAACGAATCCCAATGATTTACAGTTATCTAAAACCAATGGGATGCTGCATAACTTTTTTGAACCCTCAGAGCAGACCGAAGAAGATGACCGTATTAAAGGACATGTGATTTTAAAAGCCGATTTACGCGGTTCTACCACCATTACCAGCGAATTGCGCAAACGTGGCTTAAACCCTGCGACACATTTTAGTCGAACTTTTTTCAATCCAATCCGTGAATTACTAGCAGAATATGGCGCGGAAAAAGTCTTTATTGAAGGGGATGCCGTCATTCTTAGCCTATTTGACTATCAAAACCGTCCTGATACATGGTTTTCTGTTGCCCGTGCTTGTGGATTAGCCCGTAGTATGCTCACCGTGGTTGAGGCACAAAACCAATTTTGCCGACAATACGACCTGCCCATTTTAGAATTAGGGATTGGGATTTGTTACACTGATGACGCGCCCGATTTTCTCTATGATGGCGAGCAACGCATTATGATTTCCCCCGCGATTGGCGATGCTGACCGCCTTTCCTCCTGCTCGTGGAAATTGCGCCAACGTTTTCGCGGACAGGATTTATTAAACCGCGTATTAGTGTTTAAGCAAGCAGAAACGGATAAATTCAAAGGTGAAAAAGGCATGACCACCTTTCGTTATAATTTGAATGGGATAGAACTGGATAAGGGGGCATTTAGGAAGTTACAAAACGAAATTGCTTTACAACAGTTTAATATTCAATTACCAAACGATAACTATAAAACGGCTTTTTATGCAGGCTACTATAAAACGGCGAAGGGACAAGCCGCTGATTTAATTATTCGTCAGGGCTGGATACAACAATGGCAAGAAAATTCGCAACAATATCCGTTAATTAAAGAAAATTATTACGAAGTTGTCACACATAAACGCATTTTACAATCTATTCAAAAAGTTTTAAAAAAATAGAAATGATGGAAAGCGTGCGTTAGTTATCTGATAACCTGAGTTCGGCAAGTTTCTTTTAAAAAAAGACAACAGCTTGTCTGAATCAGAATTTTCAGAATTTAAAACCCTAAAACCAAAAATTTAAGGTGAATAACGCTTTTTAATTCTGCTAATTCTGAAAATTCTGTGAATTCTGATTCAGACAAAAAAAGACCTGCTAGGCTTTTAAAACCTAGCAGGTCTCTATTTTGTTTTATAAAAATCGCCGAACTCAGGTTATCTGATACTTCTGATACTAACGCACCCTAGAGTCAGCCGTAATTCAGTGTGAAATGGGATGGTAAGGCATGGAAGAATGATGTAAATTTATAATTAAATTATCTTTTTCGTCACGCTTATACCCAAAAGTAAATTCGACCTTCGCTTCATTGCCCGTTTTAGCATCGGTAAAATAGTAATTTCCCATTGCTAATGCTGAATCTGAGTCAATCACAATATTTTTTGTATCGAAACGCACTTTTGTCCATGGTTGCAATGCAAAGCCATGGTCTTCTGCAATACTTCCCGTCACAAAATAAGATAACGCTTCTTCCTTGGTTAAACGAAATTGTTGATCAGCCGCTTTTGTTGGCTTAAAGAGAACATCACCTTGATCATAACCATATAAAGTATCTACGATGTTTTTAGCGACTGCTTTGTAATCCTCTTTTGCAACATAAGCTTTGCCAATTGTGACAATTGCCTCTGCCCACTGTGCTTGTGCAGCCAATACCTCTTCCTCCGTAATGGGTTTTGCCGCCATCACATTAGAAGAGAAAAGCAATACAACGGCACAACTGATGAGATTAATTTTCATAGGGACTCCTTCAGGGTTGAGTTAAAAAACTTTTTATTTCAATCTATTAATCATTAAGCCTTTTATGACTTCTACGCCGTCACGATATAGACTGTCATTTTAATTATTCTTAAAAAGGCACAAAATCTGTCACGAAAAAATTGAGTAAGATGGCACAGACTTAATGAAGTTTTTTAGTTTGAACATGGTAGCTTAATTTTATTTCACGGACAATCCTACTCGCTAGCACATATGGTGCGTACATTTCCTTAATTTATTAGGATTTATTGTTTATGCCTACTCAGAATAACGAGCTTCGCCATCAGCGCAACTTGCAAGAAACTTTGCAACATATCTACCATTTACTGGAAAAACAGAAGTTAGTCAATGAGTTAGTTCGTAAACAAGACACGCCACGTCATGAATTAGTGCAATCTTTAGTTGCAAAACAACATCTTGTTGAGCTAAAGCATAAACTCGCTCAATTACACCCTGCTGACCTTGCTTTCATCTTAGAAAGTTTGCCCTTAGATGACCGTATAAAAGTCTGGGAATTAATTCCATTAGAAAAATATGGCGCGATTTTGTTAGAAGTTTCAGAAGTTGTGCGCGATAGTCTTATCGCTAGTATGGAACGTCACCAAATTATCCATGTCACTGAGCATTTAGATTCTGATGAAATCGCCGATTTAATGCCTGCATTGCCTAAAGATACCGTTTTTGAAATTCTCACACAATTAGACAGTCAAAACCGCGCCCAAGTGCAATCAGTAATGCAATTCCCCGAAGGGACTGCAGGGGCATTAATGGATTTTGACATGATTACCGTGCGGGAAGATGTCAGCCTTGATACAGTATTACGCTATTTACGACGCTTAGGCAAAATTCCACACCAGACAGATCAACTCTTTGTCGTTGATAGAAATAGCACAATTAAAGGCGTATTACCGCTCACAGAATTGCTTATTCATCCACCTGAAGCATTAGTCAGTCATGTGATGCGCGAAAATTTTACAGCGTTCTACACCGATGATTCTGCGCATGAAATTGCACAAGCGTTTGAACGTTATGATTTAATCTCCGCACCTGTTATGAATTCACATCATCAACTTGTTGGCTGTTTAGGCGTTGATGTTGTGGTTGATTTTATTGATGAAACATTACAACGAGAACGGCTAAATCAAGCAGGTTTAGAAGAAGAAGAAGACTTATTCGCGCCAATTTGGAAAAGTGGGCGCAACCGTTGGGCGTGGTTAGCCCTGAATTTAATGACCGCATTTATTGCTTCACGCATCATTGGCTTATTTGAAGATACAATTCAACAATTAGTTGCATTAGCGACATTAATGCCCATTGTAGCGAGTATTGGCGGTAATACAGGTAATCAAACGGTTGCGTTGGTTATCCGTGGGCTTGCGCTGAAAAAGGTTAATGCCAGTAATTTCCTACACCTGTTTTTCAAAGAAATTACTATCAGCTTAATGAATGGATTATTGTGGGGTAGTGTTGTCGGATTATTTGCCTTTTTACTCTATCAAGAGATAAAACTAGCAATGGTGATGATGGCGGCAATGGTATTAAATCTACTCATCGCGGCACTTGCAGGGGTTTTTATTCCCTTAGGTCTTAGCAAGTTAGGACGTGACCCCGTGATGGGCAGTAGTGTTATTCTTACTGCATTAACAGATAGTATGGGATTTTTTATTTTTCTAGGGCTTGCCAGCCTGTTTTTGCTTTAAACCGCGCAAATCATCTACAATAATATCACTTTTTAACTAGATAACTGACTTTGAAGGATTTTAACATGATACGTCATTTCTTTCTTACACTGGTATTTATGTTCGGTTTAACCGCTTGTGGGGGGTCTCCGATTAACCAAGCTAACTATGACAAAATTGCTGATGACATGCCCTATAGTGAAGTTGTTAAAATTTTAGGAGAACCAACCCGTAAAGATAGCAGTGGCATTAATGTTGGTGGTTTTGGTTTATCTGGAACAGAGGCTGAATGGGAAGTAGAAGGCATTAAAATTAATGTTGTTTTTGTCAACGACAAGGTAAAAATTAAGAACTTTAAAAAGCAATGAAAACTTAATCAGTTGCTGAGTTAATAACTTGTATATTGGTCTGAATTCTATGAAAAATTATTTAAAGAGTTCAGACCTTTTATTTTTTGTTTTATTGCTGTCTCTCAATCGGTTGCTACTTATTGATACCGCGATTGGATGATAAAAAGAAAAATTTATGTCACTGCATACGTTCATTGTTAATACGTTACCGCCTGCCCCCAGCACTTTATTGATAATTGGTTCTCTGGATGCAGACAGCCTTGCTAAACTGACTACCGACGGCTATTGCTGTTTACAACAACAAGATTTTAGTCCACTGACAGAACGTATTAGTCGAGTTTATTGTATAGACCTTGCCTTATTATCTGACCCTTTAAACACGTTTAATCAACTATATCCTGCCTTAACGGAACACGCCGATGTTTATCTCAAAGGCATTGTTTGCACACAACGCCAAGCAACTGAACAACGCGAAAGCCTGCCCACCTTGCCCTATTTAATCGGACAAATTCAACGCTGTGGCTTTAAATTACAGGCACAAGATGAGTCCTATGCAGATAAATTACCCAATATTTACAACCCCGCACACTACACCGTCATCACGCTACATTTTCAAAAAACGACACGCCCCCGTTGGCTAACACGCCTTGTGACTGCACAAGACCATAAAGATATTTGTCATTTATTTGCACAAGTGTTTAAACCCAAAGTGATGAGC
Source organism: Beggiatoa alba B18LD (assembly GCF_000245015.1). Classification (NCBI taxonomy): domain Bacteria; kingdom Pseudomonadati; phylum Pseudomonadota; class Gammaproteobacteria; order Thiotrichales; family Thiotrichaceae; genus Beggiatoa; species Beggiatoa alba. The sequence continues at coordinate 2,008,315 of NZ_JH600070.1, forward strand.
GAAGCGTTATGGCAGTGGAAATATGGTGAGGGGCGCGGTATTGGAACAGGGGCATGGGCTGGGGATGAAATGGTGGCTCATTATGGCGGTATTTTGCGCCGTATTCTCTATTTCGGCACGATAAAAACTGCGGTACAAATTTCTGATGTGATGGTGTTATCTACAGAACGCGGCGTATTGACGAAAAAAGGCGCGTTTTATCTAACTGCTGCCAGTTTTCCTGAATATTTTGTCGGGTATGGTGCGACCGCTTTATTAGGCTATGGTTTCCCCAGTGAACGACATCTACGGTTAGCACAACATTTAAATTTATATGCAGCCGTTGGGCGTATGGTGGAATTATCATGGCAAAGCCTGCAAACGCGCCCCCGTTTATTAAGCCGTGTTCAACATGTAAACCCAGAAACAGCAGAACCGATTGTTAATCAATTGTGGCAAAACATGGCAAATAGTTTACAAACAGCTTTGTTAGGCGTGCGTGATTGGCAATATTTACACTACCGTTATTTGCAACATCCACATAATACTTATGAATTATTGTTAGTCACACATCGGCTAACGGGCAAACCATTAGGATTAGCCGTGATTTTTATTGAAAACGGCATTTGTCGCTTGATGGATTTTATCGGCTCACTGCAACAGTTACACGCAACCATCCTACAAGTGCGCCGTGTTGCAGGACGACGCGGATTAACGCAGGTCAATACGTGGATTACAGAAAATTTTGCCACAATGTTTCCGCTGATAGATGCACAACAAAAAGTCTTAGATATTCAAATCCCACATAGCACTTGGTGTCAGGGACTTGCACCAGAAACGATTGAAAATCATTGGTGGTTAATGGCAGGAGATACAGATTTTTTATAAAAATTTAGGCGTAGCTTATAAATAACCTGAATTTGGCGAGATTCTTTTAAAAAGACAAGAGCTTGTCTGAATCAGAATTCACAGAATTTTCAGAATTATAGTAAACGCACTATAAAACGATGCGAAGGACTGGCAGTCCTAAATTTAAATCACTTTATGATACGTTTACTATAAAAATCATGATTTACCTTAACTTTTTGGTTTAAGGGTTTTAAATTCTGTTAATTCTGAAAATTCTGTGAATTCTGATTCAGACAAAAAAAGACCTGCTAGGTTTTCAAAACCTAGCAGGTCTCTGTTTTATTTTATAAAACTCGCCGAGCTTGGATTTATTACGCAACCATACCGACCGCCTCATTAATATCAACAGAGACCAAACGCGATACCCCTGCTTCTTGCATTGTCACTCCCATCAACTGATTCGCCACTTCCATTGCAATTTTATTGTGAGAAATAAAAATAATTTGGACACGTTCCGACATGGCTTTAATTAATTCGGAATAACGACCAACGTTTGTATCATCTAATGGCGCGTCGACTTCGTCTAACATGCAGAAAGGAGCAGGATTTAATTCAAAAATAGCAAATACCATTGAAAGTGCTGTCAGGGCTTTTTCACCACCTGAGAGTAAATGAATGGTGCTATTACGTTTACCTGGTGGACGTGCCATGATGGCAACGCCTGCTTTGAGTAAATCATCGCTCGTCAGTTCTAAGCGAGCCTCGCCACCGCCAAAGAGTTTAGGAAAGGTAACTTGTAAAGTCGCATTAACGCTGTCAACGGTTTGTTTAAACCGTGAACGGGTTTCGCGGTCTATGGTACGAATGGCATTTTCAAGTTGTTCTAACGCATCAGTTAAGTCTGTCCATTGTTCATCCATATATTGCTTGCGTTGGGATTCTTGCTCATATTCTGCAAGAGCAGCCATATTCACCGCGCCAATCCGTTCTAGTTTGCGTTCTACTGCATCAATTTGTGCAACCCAACTGGCTTCATCAGCGTATTCAGGTAGTTCACCCACTAAGGCAATGGGACTAAATTCACTTTGTGCAAAGCGTTCATCTAAGGTTTGTTTACGGACAGCTTTCGCTTGGCTATCTATGCGTAGTTGTTCTAAGACCGCACGTAATTCACCGCTACGATTTTCTAAAATACGCCGTTGCTCTTCATAGTGCGTCATCGCTTGTTCTAAATGTTCAACGGTTTGTTTAGCTTGGCGCAATGTTTCTTCTATTTCGCTACGTTTTTCTTGATAGACAGATAAGTCTTGATGCAAAGTTTCTGTTGGGTCGACTTGTTTTTCTAGGTTTTTTTGTAAATCGTTGCGTTGCTCGTGAAGCTGGCTTAAGCGGTCTTCTAAACGTTCAATGGCTTGTTGTAGCCGAGAAAAATTAGTGCGATGTGTGCCTAATGTCATTTCTACTTGATGACGTGCCTCGCGGGCTGTTTGCCATGCTTGACGAGATTGCAAGGTGATTTCCTGCGCCCGACTCTTTTTAGCGTTTAAATCCTCACGCTCATCGGCTAATTGCTCCATTTCTGCAAGGGCTGCATGTAAACTGGTGCGCGTTTCGACGATGTCGCTTTCATCTTGGTTAATTTGTTGGATAAGTTCAGCTTTTTCAGATTGAATGCGATTTAATTGTGCACGAACGGCTTCTACACGGGCTTGTTTACCCCCTTGTTGCGATTGTAACGCTGAGAAATGTTGGCGGACTTGATTTACACGCTGTTGCACTTGGTCGCGCTGTCCTTCTATTTCTCTTAACTGGATACGTTTTTGTTCAACGGTTTGGTTCAGGTGTAAAACGGCTTGGTCTAAAGTTTCTAACTGTTTGGCGATACGATTAATTTCTTGTTCGCGCCCAATCATGCCCGTTTTTTCATCTTTACCTTGACGACAATGTAGCCAGTTCGCGCCCAGCCAAATACCTTGCGGGGTAATGATAGATTCTGTGGCGGTGAGTTGGGTACGCATGGATAACGCCGTGTTTAAATCGTCAGCGACCCAAATTGAATGTAGAAAGCTCTCTATGGGTAAATCTGTGGTGACTTTGTCACGTAAGCGAATCCATGTCGGGTGTATCGTGGTAGCGGATGCGGTTGATGCGTGGTTATTGGCACTCACTAGCATAAATTGCCCTTGTGGGGGCTTTTGTAAGGCGTTGGCATAATCGCTGAGTTCGTTTACACATAATGCATTGAGATAGTTATCTAAAACCATTTCGACGGCTTGTTCCCAACCTGTCGCAACAGTGAGTTTTTGCGCCAGATGTGTGGCGTTATCAAGTCCTTGCACGTGTAGCCATGCCTCTAAATCTGCATTATTTTTACCTAATGCCGCTTCTTGCAAGGCTTCTAAAGAGGCTAATCGTCCGCTGAGTTGGTGAACTTGTGCACTTTTTTCGTGTAATTCGGCAGACAATTGTTGGGTTTCATCGCGCAGTTGTAACACGGTTTCTTGATGCGCAGATAGCAACGCCTCCGCTTCTTGCCAATCGGCTTGTACATCTGCCATTTCGCTTTCTAAGGCTTGTAAGGCGGTTTCTAAAGAATGGACATCGATATGCTGTTGTTCATTTTCAAAGCGTTGTAGGCGTTGGCGATTTTGTTCAACCCGTTGTTCTAGGCTATGTAAGCGCGTGCGTTCAATTTGAGCGCGTTGCGTGGGTTCATTGGCGCGTTGGGTGAATTCTTCCCACGTCATTTGCCATGTATGCGCGTCGGCTTCTGCCTCTTGTAGGGTGATTTCTGCCTGTTGTTCAGCTTCTTGTAGTTCGGCTAAATAGTTTTCCGTTTCTGCAATATCAGCATTCAGGGTTTCAGCTTGTTCTTTATCAGTTTGCCATTGGCTTTGCGTTTCTTGGATAGAGTCTTCAAGTTGTTCTAAATCCCACTGTAGTTGCTCGAAGCGTTCTTTGCCGTGCTCAATGGTTTGTTCTAAGCGTTTAATTTCGCTATCAACTGTATAAAACTGTGTTTGTACGGTTTCTAAATGAGTTTGTGCATCCGTGCGGGCGGCGCGTTGGCTTTGATGTGTTTCTTGCAAGGATTGTAATGTGAGTAAGTCCTCTTGCAAAACAATGGCTTTTTCATCAATTTGCTGTTGCATGTCCTGCACGGCTAAATTGAGTTCGTGCCAGCGAATGGCATCAAGTTGGGCTTTTAATAAGGTTTCTGAGTGTTTGAGTTCTTGAAAGCGTTCTGCTTCACGGGCTTGGCGTTTGAGTTTTTCTAATTGTTTGGATAATTCTTCACGCAAATCGTTTAAGCGGTCTAAATTATCACGGGTTTGTGCCATGCGTTGTTCCGTTTCTTTGCGTCGTTCTTTGTACTTAGAAATGCCCGCCGCTTCTTCTAAGAATACCCGTAATTCATCGGGTTTTGCTTCAATAAAGCGGGAAATCATCCCTTGTTCGACAATGGCATAGCTACGAGGGCCTAGCCCTGTACCCAGAAATAAATCGGTAATGTCTTTGCGCCGACAACGTTCGCCGTTAATGAAATATTGCGAGTCGCCATCACGGGTTAAGAGTCGTTTAATCGCTAATTCGCCCGTTTCATGATAGGGCGGAATAGTAACGGCTTCAAACCAAAGCTCAACGCTGGCTTGGTCAACGGGTTTTCGTCCGCCAGAGCCGTTAAAAATAACATCGGTCATTGCACCGCCACGCAGATTTTTTGCAGAGCTTTCACCCATGACCCAACGTACCGCGTCGATAACATTCGATTTGCCACAGCCATTAGGGCCTACAACACAAACGCGATTACTGGGAAAAGGAATAGTGGTTGAATCAACAAAAGATTTAAAGCCTGCTAGTTTGATTTTACTTAAGCGCATGGGTGGATAGTGGTGAAATAGTCGAGATTTGGAAAAAGCAACGGGCGATTATAGAGAGTTATACCTGTCGGTGCGAATTTATTCGTCAAAATAGGTCGAGGGTAGATCGTCGCGGTTACATATATGCTTAAACAGAATAAAATTGATATTTATATAAAAGATGTAATTTTTATATGCGTCATCTAATTTTAACGCATAACTGCATTATTTATATGGAGTGTTTAAAGATAAACAATACATTTTTGTGATAACCAATCTAGTTTATAAGTTATATTAAAAATATTAATTTTATTTAACTTAATAAAAATTAAGTAGAATTTTTAAACGATAAATTAATTCATACATTGACGATTATAAAAAATACTTAAAAAATATTATCTATTTAAATTCTGATTCTAATAAATCTATTTTATATTTTTATCGTTTTTTAAGATTATTATCAAGATATTAACATATCATAATCGTAATTATCATGATGAGGTTATTCTAAAAAAGAATCCTCTTTTGACCAGTTGAATAGATAGGTATCTGTCTATTCTAATATATTTCTATATAAACAAATACTTTCCGTTAGGTAACTGATATATGACTTTTAAAGATGGATTAACTCGAGCGCGTAGCCATATTATGTTTATCTTGGCATTAATAGTGGCTTTTATTATCGTTGAGCAATTAAACATGTTAGATCAAACGCTTCATAGCTCCACCAAAATTCCTAAAACGACAATAGATTATCCACTTCGCCCCATCACGCCATTAAACACGGAGCAACTGAAACAAGCACAAATTGCATGGCAGTATTTTGAGCAAAATTATCAGGCACAAACAGGGCTTGTGAATTCTGTTGACCAATATACGGCGACAACAATGTGGGATACGGCTTCTTATTTGATGGCGTTAATCAGTGCTTATCAGTTGGAAATTATTTCGCCATTTACGTTTGATCAGCGAGTTTCTTTGTTATTAACCAGTTTGGCAAGAATGCCATTATTTGATAATCAATTACCGAATAAATCTTATAATACAATTAGTTTAGAAATGACTGATTATAATAATGTTCCTCTGGCTCGTGGAATTGGTTGGTCAGCCATTGATATTGCTCGTTTATTAGTCCCTTTTAATATTTTAGTTTGGCAGTATCCTCAACATACACCCGCTATTCAAAAGGTTATTCGTCGTCTGGATTTTTCAGCATTGGTACATAATGGGCAAATGATGGGGGCTATTGTTGATAGCACAGGGAAAACCGTGTATGTGCAAGAAGGGCGGTTAGGTTATGAACAATATGCAGCTAAGTCTTTAGCATTATTAGGATTAGATGTGAGTGTGGCATTGCATTACACTGATTTTCTGAAATTATTACCAATGTATAACATTAATATTCCAACAGATTATAGAACACCTGACCGTTATGATGCGCATAACTATGTGGTGAGTGAGTCTTATATTTTGGACGGCTTAGAATTTGGCTGGGATGATACCTCGCGTGAATTGGCGTATCGCGTTTATCAAGTGCAAGAAGCGCGTTATAAGGATACGCAGTTGTTGACCGCTGTCAGTGAGGATCATATTGATCAAGCTCCTTACTTTGTTTACAACACGATTTATAGTAGTGGGCATTTTTGGAATACCATCACGGATAAAGGGGAAGATGCAAGTCAGTTTAAGAGCTTAAGTTTAAAGGCAGTTTTTGGCTGGCATGTGTTGTATCAAACTGATTATACGCAGTTAATGATTGAGAAAGTTAATCAGTTGTATGATGAGAAAAAAGGCTGGTATGCAGGTTTATATGAGAAAAATCAACAGGCTAATAAAGCCATTACAGCGAATACGAATGCAATAGTTTTAGAAAGTCTTAATTATCAGCGTGCTGGAAAGTTATTGAAGTTTCAATAATAGTGAGTATTTATAATGCGTTATCTTTTTTTCTTAATCGTCAGCATGGTATTACTGGTTGCTTGTGGTTCTATTTATTCAACCAGCGAGCCTGTGAGCACACCTTTAGAAATAGAAAAAAGTTCTATTACTTCAAGGGTCATCCACAATGCAACACAGTTACGTCAGCAAAGTCCTTTAACCGTACAAGAACAGCAAATTGCTCAAATTGCGTGGCAGTATTTTATTAATAATGTGCAAAAAGAGACTGGTTTAGTCAATGCAGTGCAAAGTTATCCTTCTGTCACGATGTGGGATACAGGTTCTTATTTAGGTGGGCTGATGGCGGCTTATGAATTAAAGATTATTTCGCCTGAAGAGTTTGACAACCGTTTAATGACTGTACTCACGACCTTGAGTCGATTAGATTTATTTCGTCAAGAAGTTCCTAATAAGGTTTATAACACCCAAACCACTGAAAAAGTCAATTATGGCAATCAAGTGGGGGAAATAGGCTATTCTGCCCTAGACTTAGGACGCTTATTGATTATTTTTAAAATCATAAAATTGCGTTATCCTGAGCCAAAATATGCCGATTTAATTGATACTGCCGTGCTACGGTGGAATTTTTGCAATTTAATTGATAAAGATGGCATGTTATTCGGGGCGCATTTAGATGAGCAGAAAAACACCGTTTATGTGCAAGAGGGACGGCTAGGCTATGAAGAGTATGCGGCAAAAGGCTTTCAATTGTGGGGTTTTGATACAACAAAGGCGAGTAAAATAGAGCCTTATCAAACGATTAATTTATATGGTATCGATATTCCTTATGATAGTCGTGACCCCCGAGAATTGGCTGCCCATAATTATGTCGTGACAGAAAGTTATGTTTTAGATGCGTTAGAGTTGGGCTGGAATACTATCTCTCCACCGACGATACCGCCTGCACGATACACGGATAAAACCATGCGTGAGTTTGCACAACGGATTTACGCAGTACAAGAAGCACGTTATCAGCATACAGGTCAATTCACCGCTCGCACTGAACATCAATTAGATGGCGACCCTTATTTTGTTTATGACACGATTTATTCGGATGGATTTCCATGGAATACGATTACTGAAACAGGGGTTCATGTGCCTCAATTTGCGTCGATTGCGTTAAAAGGAGCAATTGGTTTATGGGCGGTTTGGGACACGCCTTACACGAACGCCTTATTTCAAGTTGTAAACGATGAATATGATGTAACTAAAGGTTTTTATGAGGGTATTTATGAAGATGGGCGTGGCAAAATCCAAACATTCACGGCGAATAATAACGGTATTATTTTAGAAAGTTTATTGTTTAAAACCCAAGGGGTGTTATTACCGTTTGAGGCATTACAAAAACAGTCAGTTGGTTTATGGGAAAAGACTTTAAAAACAGCGTCTGCAAAAGTCACTCAACAATGTTTAGTCAGATAATTAGGTCAATTGGCTGAACCATCTTTAGATTTTCTTAAAAATCAGATTTTTAAAAACAATTGTTTGTCTTATTGTTTTTAAGCCTCTTAGGATAATTATCACGCATGAAACACGCTTTTTTGCTATCGTGCTATCTGTTTTGCTTAGTTTATTTAAGTGGTTGTGGTGTTGTTGTTCGTAGTTTACATCGCAGTGCAGAAAATTTATCAACATCGCCTATTTTTCATCAAGGACGGTATGGGGATTTAACCGAAGAAGAACAGCAATGGGCAAAAATTGCATGGTTATATTTTGAGAATAATTATAATCCTGCCACAGGGTTAGTAAATTCGCGCGATGGTTATCCATCCGTCAGTGTCTGGGATATTGCGGATACAATTGCGGCAACATTGGCAGCAAAAGAGTTGGCATTAATTGATGCTTATGCCTTTGACCAACGAATTTCTACCTTGCTCGATTTTCTCAATCGCATGAATTTATCTTTTGGTAAATTGCCCAATAAGTTATATCACGCTGGCGATGGACAAATGGTGAATGCGGGTAATCAGCCTGATGAAATCGGATGGTCTGCGGTGGATATTGGGCGTTTATTAATTTGGTTACATATCTTAAAAACCCGTTTACCTGCCTATAGTGAGTATGTTGATAAAGCCGTTTTACGTTGGCAATTTTGTGACATTATTGATAATTGTGGGCAATTACAAGGTTCGGCACGGGGAGAGGCGCAAGCCGTACAAACCTATCCTGATACTCGCATCGGCTATACCGAATACGCACAAGCAGGCTTTGAAATGTGGGGGTTTACCATGCAACGGGCGCAATTATCCTATGCGGTTACAAATATTCTCGGCGTGAATATTGTTCACGATGACCGTGACCCGCGCCTTGTGGGGAATTATTCCCCTGTTGTGAGCTTGCCTTATTTGTTGTATGGGTTAGAGCTGAATTGGGATAAAACTGATGATGCGAGGAGTACGCCGTTGCAACATACGGATACTTTTATGGCTGACCAAGCCATGAATATTTATGCTGTGCAAGCCCGTCGCTATGCGCAAAATAATATTTTTACAGCGCGTACTGAAAATGCTTCTAATGCAGAACCGTATATTGTTTTAGATAGTATTTTTGCAGGGGGGTTTGCATGGAATACGCTAGATGCTAAAGGCAATTATTTGCCACATTTAGCCCTTGTGTCCACCCGCGCAACCTTTGGGTTATGGGGATTATGGAAAACGCCTTACACGGATAAGTTAATGAATTTGATGAAAAGCACTTATCAGGGGGATAAAGGGTGGTATGAAGGACGTTATGAATTGACTGGGGGGCATAATCGCACATTTACCAGTGCGACAAATGCCACCGTGTTGGAAGTTTTATTTTATAAAAAAATAGGGAAGTTATACCGACCTGTTCAGCGACAAACGTATATGGATATTTTATTAGCGGATGAGTTTAAACGTCCGCCGCGTTGTTTTCCCCAATCTCGGGATAAATGCCAAAAACAACCCTAGCAAAATAAAATATTAAAATACTTGATAAGTCCGTCGCATATCGCGCAGGATGATAAATATCCATGGCCACAGTATCATGCTAGTCAGTGCAGGATAGATAAATGACCAACCGACGGGCGGATGTCCCATCGCTCCGCGTATCCATGCTTCTAACAATTCACTGATAGCCACTAAAGACCCTGCAAAAATCGCCTGTTGCCACCATGGGAAAACGCGCACTTGTCGATGTAATTTAACACTGAGATAGGCAAGAAAGCAGAGGATAAGTGCGTGTTGTCCCAATAAGGTATCACTCAATACATCGTATAAAATCCCAATCATCCAGCCCGTTGCAACCCCCACTCGTTGCGGAATTGCAATGCACCAGTAGATGAGCACTAAGGCAACCCAATCAGGTCGCCAAATAACGGCCCAACCTGGTAAAGGCATAATTGCCAACATTAGGGAAACGCTAAACGTCACCAATAAAACCCAGCCGCCATGATGTTTTTCTAAGCTCATAATTGATTGTGATTATTGGGGAGTCGTCGTTCCAGGATGGTGATCTTTAACAATAATAGGGTCTGGCTCTATATTCCAAATCAATAAGACTTCGCGGTTACGTTCTAATAAAGCGTGGGGAATCGCTTGTACTTGTGCATAAGGGCGAGCAATATCAGGATTGACTTCAACCACCTCCCCAACAGGATAACCAGGGGGGAATTGTCCACCTAAACCTGAAGTGACTAATTTATCACCGACAACAATATCCGAATTATTGGGCAGATAGAGCAATTCTAAGCGATTGACAGCCCCCATTCCGACAGCAATTGTGCGCAATCCACTTCGTTCCACTTGTACAGGCAAAGCATGATTAGGGTCAGTGATTAACATCAGCGTACTAGATAGTGGGCCAACGTTGACAATTTGCCCCATCACCCCACGTGCATCTAACAACGGTTGTCCATCAAATACCCCTTGTTCAGACCCTTTATCGATAAGCATACGTCGTGTAAATGGGTCTAAATCAACGGCTAAGACTTCAGCTACTAACACTTTCTCAGTGAATTGTGTTGTCGCACCAAGGAGAGAACGCAAGCGTTCATTTTCATTTTTTAAATCTTGTAATTTTTGCAGTGTAAAACGTAAGCGCAAATTTTCTTCGCGCAATTCACTATTTTCTGACAGTAATTGCAAGCGCGAGCCAAATCCCTGTGAAAGCCAATGACTCGCTTTAACAGGAAAATCAACAAGATACTGCAACGGATAGACAACCACGGATAGATGTGAGCGCACAGACTTTAAATAATGCAACCGATGGTCTATTGTCATCAAAATTAATGACAGGCTCACAAAGATAAATACGCGAAAAGTGGGAGAATACCCTTGTATAAATAACGGATTAATAGGTTACTCCTAACCATATCGATGGTTGTCTATATCTAGGGTTAAGCCGCTTCTAAAGAAAAAACATCAGGACCATATTGTTCAATCATTTCTAAAGCTCTACCACCCCCCCGCGCAACGCAGGTTAAAGGGTCATCGGCAATTAAAACGGGCAATCCTGTTTCTTCCATCAATAAACGGTCTATATCTTTCAATAACGCACCGCCACCCGTCAGGACTAAGCCTTTTTCAGCAATATCAGAACCTAATTCAGGCGGGGTTTTCTCCAATGCCGTTTTAACGGTTTTGACCACACTTTGTAAGGGTTCTTGTAAGGCTTCTAACACTTCATGATTGTTTAACTTAATACTGCGTGGTATTCCCTCTGTGATATTACGCCCACGCACTTGAATTTCAATAATTTCTTTCCCTGGGTAGGCTGAGCCAATCTCATGTTTAATCCGTTCTGCGGTTGATTCACCAATCAGCGTGCCATAATGTTTCCGCACATAACTGATAATCGCCTCATCAAAACGGTCTCCTCCAACCCGAATAGAATCAGAGAAAACAATCCCATTAAGAGATAAAACGCCAACTTCAGACGTACCACCACCAATATCTAGCACCATAGAGCCAACTGCTTCGCTCACGGGTAATCCTGCACCAATTGCAGCCGCCATCGGTTCTTCAATCAAATAGACTTCCCGTGCGCCCGCGCCTGCAGCAGATTCACGAATTGCACGCCGTTCTACCTGTGTAGAGCCACAAGGAACACAAATTAATACGCGAGGGCTAGGGCGTAAAAACCGATTTTCATGGACTTTATGAATAAAATGCTGAAGCATTTTTTCCGTAATAGTGAAGTCAGCAATAACGCCGTCTTTCATGGGACGAATTGCAACGATATGTTCAGGCGTGCGCCCCAACATTAATTTTGCTTCAGCCCCCACAGCAGCGATATGTTTTGCATTTGTGCTACCGTCGCGTCCTTGTTTAATGGCAACAACAGAGGGTTCATTAAGAACGATACCTTGTCCTCTGACATAAATTAAGGTATTTGCTGTACCCAAATCGATAGACAAGTCGTTGGAAAAAATTCCGCGCAGGCGTTTGAACATGGAGTTTAATTAATCCTATGACAATAAATGTGAAAAACGATACAACATTTTCACAGGGGAACAACCCCTATAAATCAATGTGTTAAATAAAAATACCCCGTTTATCGTCGTCTTAGGGTATGATATACAAATTATTCGGTACTTTTGTAACGGTTTGTGGTTTCGCTTTTAGATTGATTTTTTTCGCTTTTTTATCATGATTTATCTTTATTAAACGGTGAAAAAGCAGTTTTAAAATCTTTCTATTATCAACAATGCGGCATCACAACAAAACAATCGACAAATTTATCAAGCATTTGAAACTTAAGCAAGTAGTAGGCTTTTTTTCATCTAACCCTTTCTTTCACGCTCATTTTTTACAAGCGTTCTCAAATCATATGCTGTGTTATAGGGTTAGTGAATCAATGTTATATTGTAATAGTTGCAGCCCGTGTTTTTACAACCAATTGATTATGAAATTTATTATTCTGTTTAATTAATCTTTTGTAATCAACAATCATGTAATCTACCTATTTTTATAGGCTAGAGCATAATTTATACCCGTTTCTCAGTACACTGCACATTATACTGCATCAGGAATCTGTGATTATGTCTTTACAACGCAAAGATGTCGAAAAAATTGCCCATTTGGCGCGTATTTCCTTATCAGAGGAAGATATACCGCTTTATACGCATAATTTGTCTAATATTTTAGCGTTCGTCGAACAAATGAATAGCGTTGACACAACGGGTATTGTACCGATGGCGCATCCTTTAGATGCAACAGCTCGTTTACGTCCTGACTTAGTCATTGAATTAAATCAACGTGATACCTTCCAATCTATTGCTCCACAAGTAGAAGCAGGTTTATATTTAGTACCAAAAGTCATTGAATAACATGGTATCTGTATAAAATTACTTTTATCTGCTCGTATCCGTTTTAAAATCAACTAAATGACTTAATTTAATATGCACGATTTAACCCTTACTGAACTTGCGAACGCCCTTCAAAAACGCCAATTTTCCAGCGTTGAACTGACCCGTCATTTTTTAGCGCGTATTCAAAAATATAATGCTCAACTCAACAGTGTCATTACCTTGACAGAAGAATTAGCCTTACAACAGGCAGAAGCCGCTGACAAATGCTTACAACAAGGTCAGGCAACCGCATTAACAGGCATTCCCGTTTTACATAAAGACATTTTTTGTACACAAGGTATTAAAACAACTTGTGGCTCAAAGATGTTAGATAATTTTATCGCACCTTATAATGCCACGGTTATCGACAAATTTAACCAAGCAGGCGCGGTAACACTAGGCAAAACCAATATGGATGAATTCGCTATGGGTTCATCTAATGAAACAAGTTATTACGGTGCAGTTAAAAACCCTTGGGATTTAAACGCGGTATCTGGTGGTTCATCAGGTGGTTCAGCAGCAGCACTGGCAGCTCGTCTCGCCCCTGCCACAACAGGGACAGATACAGGGGGGTCTATTCGCCAACCTGCGGCATTATGCAATTTAGTAGGGTTAAAGCCAACTTATGGCACTGTGTCACGTTACGGCATGATTGCTTATGCCTCTAGTTTAGACCAAGCGGGACCAATGACACGTAATGCAGAAGATGCGGGGCTACTGCTCAATACCATGGCAGGTTTTGACCCTAAAGACTCCACATCATTAGAACGTCCCAGCGAAGACTATACGCGCCATTTGCATGACAGCTTAAAAGGCTTACGTTTAGGTCTGCCGAAACAGTTTTTCGGGGAAGGTTTAAATGCCGATGTTGCCAAACGACTCGAACAAGCCATTGATGTTTTGAAAGAATTAGGCGCGACGGTGAAAACGGTTGACCTGCCAAATAATCACTTATCTGTACCTGCTTATTACATCATCGCCCCAGCTGAATGCTCTTCGAATTTATCCCGTTTTGATGGGGTGCGTTTTGGTTATCGCTGTGCCGAACCCAGTGACCTTATGGATTTATACAAACGTTCTCGCGGTGAAGGATTTGGCACAGAAGTTAAACGTCGAATTATGATTGGCACTTATGCCTTATCCGCAGGCTATTACGACGCTTACTATCTCAAAGCGCAACAAATCCGCCGTTTAATCAGCAATGATTTTAAACAGGCATTCCAAGAGGTTGATGTTTTATTAAGCCCAACAGCACCGACCCCCGCGTTTAATATTGGGGAAAAGGTCGATGACCCTGTTACCATGTATTTGTCTGATATTTATACTATTGCTATCAATTTAGCAGGAATACCCGCCATGTCTATTCCTGCGGGCTTTGTGCAAAATCGCCCGATTGGTTTACAACTGATAGGCAATTATTTCAGTGAAGCACGTTTATTAAATGTGGCACATCAATATCAACAACAAACTGATTGGCATCGTCAAACACCGACGGCGTTTGCATAAATCTGATGATAAAACAGGGTGATTCATTCACCCTGTACTTTTCCCGATAATTCCCCTCTATCTATTGCTTGAATAAGCACACGATACATACCATCATCCCCATAAATACCTTTTCCTTTGTGTGTTGATAACAATCATGCAAACCTATCCAGAGATTGCCCCTAAGCTCGTTATTCATGGTGGGCTACTCGATACCCGTAAAACGCTCACTCAAGCTCGTCATACGCAAGAAAAATTTCACGATGCATTGGCAGCAGTTGTTAAAGAATCTTTTGATATTCTCTGCTCAGTTGGTGCGCGGAATGCGGTGTTATATGCCGTGCGTGCTTTAGAAAATGAACCCTTATTTAATGCAGGCACAGGCTCAGTCCTCCAATCTGATGGACAAGCACGCATGTCCGCTGGACTAATTGATAGCCAAACAGGACATTTTTCAGGCGTGATTAATGTCCAACATGTAAAAAACCCCATTGATATTGCTCAACTATTAGCAAAAGAACCCAACAGTATTCTCGCGGGTGAACTCGCAACCCGTTACGCACAACAACGGAATATCCCCTACTACAATCCCATTACCTCAGCCCGTCAGCAGGAATATGAACAGCAGAGTATGCACCAAACAGGAACTGTAGGTGCAGTTGCTTTAGACAGTAAAGGGGTTATTTGTGCAGGCACATCGACGGGCGGGATTGGTGGAGAAATTCCAGGGCGGGTGAGCGATAGCCCTACTGTTGCAGGCACTTATGCAAGCTCGGTGGCTGGTGTTTCTTGCACAGGCATTGGAGAACAAATCATCGACCATGCCGTTGCAACACGGATTGTGACACGTGTGCAAGACGGTATTCCGCTACAAATTGCGGTAGATAAAACCTTATTAGAAGCCCGTGTCCGTGATTACTGTTTTGGACTGATTAGCCTTGATTACACAGGAAAAGTAGTAGTTGGTAAAACCCAAGAACAAGAATATTATCAATTACTTTATGCAAGCTATGACGGACAACGTTTAAGTGTTTACCCTTAAAATATCGGATAGGCAGTCATTGCGAGGCTGCCCACCCCAAACCATTTTAAAAGCCTATCCAAACGAGTAAAAAGACCCCTAAAAACAACCGATAAATAACAAATGGCATCATGCCCATTCGCTCTAATAAGCCCATAAATAAACGAATACATAAATAAGCACTGATTGCAGAGAATAAAACCCCTAATCCCATGTCTAACCAAACCAATTGATCAGCCTGTTTTGCCAGTTTTATCGTCTCCATTCCGCCTGCTAACACAATAATTGGAATAGATAATAAGAACGAAAATCGCGCAGCAGCTGTGCGGTTTAACCCTAATAATAAAGCAGCGGTCATTGTAATGCCTGAGCGTGAAACCCCTGGAATTACCGCAATAGCTTGTGCAAGTCCAATGAATAAAACATCCCAACCCGTTAATTGATATTCTGAACGCGCTCGTAATCCCGTTTTATCTGCATATCCTAATAATAATCCAAATATAATCGTTGTTGTTGCAATGATAACTGTAGAACGTAAAGCCTCATCCAAATCCAACACAGATAAAATTAACCCTATCAATGCCACAGGAATTGTGCCAAGAATAACCCCCCAAACTAAACGACTTTCTGCGGTTAATTCACGAGTTAAGCATGACTGCCACCATGCATGAAGCAATGGGCGTAAATCTTGACGAAAATACCACAAAATAGCGGTTAAAGTCCCAACATGTACCGCCACATCAAATGCCAACCCCTGATCTTGCCAGCCTAACAATTGAGGAATAAAAACTAAATGTGCAGAGCTAGAAATAGGTAAAAACTCAGTGAGTCCTTGAATAACTGCCAAAACAATAATATGCGAAATTTCCAAGATATATTCCTTGTCGCCTATGAATCAATCAATGGGTGAAATAAGAACGCACATTTTAGAGAGTTTGAGAGAGATTAAACAAATAAGGATTTGTAATAACCTAAATTCTGCGAGATTTATAAAATAAAACAGAGACCTGCTAGGTTTTCAAAACCTAGCAGGTCTGTCGGATAACACTTTTTAATTCTGCTAATTCTGTGAATTCTGATTCAGACAATTCTTTACCCTACGGTCTTGATACCAAGTCAACCCATTATCAAAGCCATCAGCTAACTCTTTTTCTTCAACGATTCTAAAGAAACCAATGTGACCGTTGCCTGTTTGGCTTCTGCGACAACAACGGGCGGATTTTCATCAGGCGGAAGGGTGCGTAATTGTTTCACCGCTTTCCACAAAACAAGCCCCGCTGACCAGAAAAAAAGAATAATTAAACCAAAACCAATCAAAATATCGGGAATGCCCGAATTAAACATCCAAACACCAAACGCGGCGACTAATACAGAAGAATTCGACAATAAATCATTACGCGAGCAATGCCAGACAGAATTCATATTAATATCATCATTTTTATGCCGAGTTAATAAATATAAAACATAACCGTTTGTTACTAAAGCGATTAAGCTCATTATACTCATCGCACTGTAAGAAGGTAATACAGGCGACATCAGTTTTTCAACCACTTCAAAACAAACAAAAACTGCCGCGAGAAAAATTAACCCACCTTTAAATAAAGCAACCCACGCTTTAGTCCGTGCTCCACGATAAACAGCGTATAAACTTAACGCATAAGTAATTGCATCGCCTAAATTATCTAAAGAATCGGCTAATAATGCCGTAGATTGTGCCAAGATGCCTGTGGTTAATTCCACAACAAATAAAACGATGTTAAGCCACATTACTAAAACCAGTGTCTTGCTTTGGCTTTTCTTGAGGGCTTCTAATTCACAAGAAGTATCACAGTTGCATGCCATGTTTAATACCTTAACTTGAGTTCGGCGAGTTTTATAAAACAAAACAGAGACCTGCTAGGTTTTTAAAACCTAGCAGGTCTTTGTTTGTCTGAATCAGAATTAACAGAATTTTCAGAATTAGCAGAATTAAAAACATAATTTTTTATTCTTTTAATTTTCTTGTCTTTTTAATTCTGAAAATTCTGATTCAGACAAACTGTTGTCTTTTTAAAAGAAACTCGCCGAGCTCAGGTTACCTTAGTTTATTAATAAGTTAGGACTGAACAATTTAAAAAATTGCCAGTCCTTAACGAGAAGTTTAAAAAATAGCGGTTAAAGCGAGGCGTTAAAAACTGCCTGCATTTTCTCGGTAGTGGGGTTTTCTATCGCGCCTTTTTCCGTGATTATCACATCAATTAATTCGGCGGGGGTGACATCAAACACAGGATTCCATGCTAATGCCCCTGTTGCTGCAATGGTCTGTCCGTTTAAGCGTAAAACTTCCTCTTTCAAACGCTCTTCAATCACAATTTGCTGCCCCGTTGCTAACTGCATATCGACAGTAGAACTCGGCGCGACAACCATAAATTTAATGCCGTGATAACGCGCTAATACCGCAAGGCTATAAGTGCCGATTTTATTCGCGACATCACCATTCGCCGTAATTCTATCCGCGCCGACAATCACCCATGCAACCTGTCCTTGACGCATCAACGCCGCCGCCGCCCCTTCGACTAATAACGTCACAGGTATCTGGTCTTGCACCAATTCCCATGCGGTTAAACGCGCACCTTGTAGCCATGGGCGAGTCTCATCTGCATAAACATGCTTAATTTTGCCTGTTGCATAGCCATTGCGTATCACGCCTAAAGCCGTACCGTAGCCCCCTGTGGCTAATGAGCCTGTATTACAATGTGTTAAGACACTCTTGCCTTGTGGCAAATAACTTGCGCCTAATTCGCCCATAAAATAATTCGCGGCGATATCGGCTTGTTGAATTTGTTGCGCGGCAGCGAGCAACACGGGTTCGGGGTCGCCGTTAATCTGTGGAAACAGGGCTTGCATTTGACGTAATGCCCAGAAAAGATTAACTGCTGTCGGGCGAGAATTGGCAAGGGCTTCGATATCTTTACCTATCAATGCCATCCAATCGGTCGGCGATTGGCGATAAGCCTCCCGAGCCGCTAAAACGACACCATAAGCGGCTGTAATACCAATCGCAGGCGCACCACGCACAACCATGTCATGAATAGCTTGCGCAGTCGCTTGTGCGGTTTCTAAACTTAAAATTTCGTGATGATGTGGTAGTTTACGTTGGTCGATTAACTGGAGTTTATTATCTTGCCATGTAACGGCGCGTAGCGTGTCGTGGTGTTGGGTCATGGTGTTGTAATGTTGATTTTATACAAAAACAGGTTGCTTTATTAACCCCAGTTCTGCAAGATTCAAAAATCAAAACAGAGGTTTGCTATATTTTCAGGCGTAAAATAGCTTTAACGCGAGTACGGCGAAAAAGGGCTTAAATAAAAAGAGGTTGAGAAGGATTTAGCAAATTAAAGCTCTCATCAAGTTTAGGTTTGCAAAGGTTTTATGCTGTGAAATTCGCCGATTGTGGCAAACTTTCAATGGCGTAGAGTCAATGAAGGCAATCCCACGAGAGTTTACCCGCCGACTGTGCAAGTAGGCACTGAGCGGTATCATCACTGACTGGGATAACTCAACAAACCGCTGATAACTGACCCGTTTCGGAAACGCCCAGCCAAATACATGCGGGACATAGTGGGTATAAAATCCTTTGAAATGACGTTGATTAGACTGATGAAATAACACCTGCAAGGTCATCACTTCCGACGCTGACATTATCCCGTCTCGCTGACTTTTCTTGGGATTTCCTTCTTCTAACAACATTTGTTCCCATAAAGGCATAAACCATTTACAAAAGTCATCGATTGAGTAGAACAGGATTGTTATCATATCCATGGTTGTACCTTTGGAAAGTGGAGGTGGACGTTTGGTGATGTTCCATTATTCCTACTTTTCTTTTAGGTACAACTTTTTATTTCTTCCATTCCGCTTTTATCATTAATCCTCTGTTTTATATCTATTATCTCGCCGTACTCGCGTTAAAATAGCTAAAGCGATTTTGCGCCTGAAAATACAGTAACCATCTATTTTAATTTTGAATCTTACAGAATTGGAGTTACTGAAAACTAGTGAGCGAATGAGGACAAGCAAAAAATAACCTATTGGATGCAATCACCCAATATGGGAAAGAATCGTTTCAAAGAATCGAATGTAAGTTTATATCAGCCAGTCAGTCAGTCATTGAACAAATAAATGAAGAACGGTTTTTAACGGGAATTGAAATTAAAAACGAAAATGAGGAGAATTTTTTTCAAGCCAGAATCACTTTTTAATATAAGTGATTGCAAATAGTTTTGTGATATATGATGAGATTAAGAAGGGTTGGCTCCCCGGGACGGGTTCGAACCGCCGACCCAGTGGTTAACAGCCACTTGCTCTGCCGCTGAGCTACCGGGGAATTTTTAACAGCGTTTAATCAATCGCTGTAAAGTCTGCCATTGTATAGAGCTTATCCCAATGTGTCAAGTTTTTTTCTAAAAAACACATCATCGAATTAAAATCGTTTTCTTACTCATGTTATATCTGCTGTTATGACGAATTTTGCAGTATGATTTAGCGTGTTCTTACTTACTAATGACATTGATATAACATGGAAATCAACGCAAAAGATTATTGCATTATTTTTTGGTTTTATTGCTGAATTTATGTATGAATGCTCATGTTAATCTAAAATATTTTTATATCATAAAGCTACATATTGTTGATTTTGTAGATTGTTGTGCTAACACAAACATTATATTGGAGTTTCACCATCATTAAATTAGTAAGTTTTTTATTTTGAATTAGGGGGTTGTTATGTTTTACAAAGCAGCAGTATTAAGTTTCTTGATGCTTTCAAATATGGTGCAAGCAATTTGCCCAGAATTAGATAATTTACCACGTCCTGATAACAACTTAGTGCCAAAATTGGCGTGGGGTTCGGATGTGGATCGTAATACATTAAAACAAGTTGCGTGTTTGAACACAACCGAGAATTTTATTGGAACAAGCACAGCAACTATTAATAGTCGGGTGATTTCTAGTTTTAACGATATTTTTGAGCAATTTGTCGTGAAAGGAGAAGCAAATGCTTCTTATTTTGTCTTCACCGCAAAAGCCAATGCGTCGTATGAAAAGGTGTTTAGAGAAACCCAATTTTCACAATCGTTTGTTTTAGAATACGACGTTTCTTTTGGTACAGCTGATGCGACTTTAGATTCAGTGAATCCTTTGAATGCAACAGGGTTAAGATACCGTAATGATGCTTGTGGTTTCAAACGTTATTGTGGAAATCGGTATGTTTGCCAAACAACTAAAGGAGCAAATATCTCAGTTAAAATGGATTTTGACTTTACTTCTGAATACCATAAGAACGAGTTCAAAGCGGGTGCATCGTTGGGGATTGCCAATTTGAAGATTTGTTGCAAACCGTTCTCGGGTGGTTTTAGTGCAGAAGTGAGCAAACTCTCTGAAGCAACCCGTAAGAATGGAACATTACGCATTGAAGCCATTCAAAAGGGAGGAAATGTTGAGCAACTGGGTCGAATTTTAGGCGGAACGGTCTTTAGTTGTTCTTTAGATAATTTAGCGGCGTGCACAGCGGCGTTAGATGGTGTGGCGAATTATGTGGCGAGTAATGATTTCATTACAGGCGTTAGGGAAAACCCCACCGTTACTGATTATAAAAATTGTCCGTATGAATACATTCCTGATGTGCCGAGTTTACCAAATGAAGTAACGCCTGAAATAGAAGCCTTGCGCATCAAATTATCAAATATATACAAAGAGTTATTAGCGGATCGGCAAAAAGCCTTAGATTTGTTGAATTTATCGTTATCAACGGCTCGACAACAGCAAATAAAAGATTTATCTGTGGCATTAGAAACAGAGGCTGAAAATATTCGTCAAATCGGTGAATTGTGTTGGAATGATTTGAGCAATTGTTCTCAAAAAGCTAATCAAGCACTCCTTAATTTACAGGCTTACGATAAAAACGTTTTGTTACCTAATCCTGCCGATGGATTAGTCGCGTATTATCCGTTTAATGCAAATGCGTTAGATGAAAGTGGCAATGGAAATAATGGAACTGTGTATGGTGCAACTCTCACTAAAGATAGAAACGGTAATCCGAATAGTGCTTATAATTTCAATGGGATTGATAACTATATAAAAGTAAGTAGTTCTAATATTTTTGATGTTAATCAACATACGATAGCTGCTTGGGTTAACCTTAATACACCAAATACTTGCAACTATATTGTCAATAAGGTTACTTCAAATGTTTTTGAAACTATAGATTTTTATGTGATTAACCGTGTAGGAACTCATTTTGCTACTGGAACAGAAATAAATCATGGAATTAGTGGAGCAAATGTACCCTCAGCAAATGAAGGATTT
This sequence comes from Beggiatoa alba B18LD, assembly GCF_000245015.1. Lineage (NCBI taxonomy): Bacteria > Pseudomonadati > Pseudomonadota > Gammaproteobacteria > Thiotrichales > Thiotrichaceae > Beggiatoa > Beggiatoa alba. The sequence goes on from NZ_JH600070.1 coordinate 2,030,102, forward strand.
TTTGGACTTACACAACTACAAAGTAACCAATGGTTTTTAGCTATAATGACTTATGATATGCAACAAATCAGATTTTATGTTGATGATAAATTAGATAGTAGTTATGCAAGAACTGGAATAATTAGAACAAACTACAATGACTTATTCTTTGGAAAACATGGAGGGGGAAGTTGCTATTTCAACGGTTCAATAGACGACATTCGCATTTACAATCGAGCATTAAGCGATGCCGAAATAAAGCAACTTTACGAAACCACAGAAACCAAACTAAACCAACCGCCCGTTGCAATCTTTAGCAGTTCAAATTCAAACGCATCAACGGTGAATGTCGATGCGAGTTTCTCAACTGATCCCGACGGCACACTTCAACGCTACGAATGGTCAAGTTCAAATGGTCAATTCGCCACAGGTAAAACCGCAACTTTTAATTTTTCCAATGCAGGTAATTACGCAATTACCTTAACCGTCACCGACGATAAAGGCACAACTTCTCAAGCAGTAAAAAATATTATTATTCAAGGAACTATTGGAAAGAGTTGCACAAATGCAGCGATAACAAACTGCCAAGCCAGTTTCTCACTTGAAACAGGTCAATTATGCGTTCCATGCGTGAGCGTTCCAACTCCCTTAGGTTCTCAAATTTACGCGGTAGAATTGACACAATTAAACCCCTTACAATTAGGTTTTGAACTCAATCCGTTAACCTTGAAACCTCATAATTTCAAAGACAGTTGTTTAGCAACTTACACTGGCATATTAAACGTCCCGTGTACCAAAGTCGGAACAACCACTTACAACGTTGACTTCACCCAACGTTCAAATTCTTTAATCTTTGACGTGTACAACGTACGTTAAAATAACAAACCTGCTAGGTTTTGAAAACTTAGCAGGTTTGTTGTTATAGAAAATAATTTATCCACTCTCGTTTCACGCTCAACTGCCATAAAGCGCGCTGTTCCATAAATACAAATTAACCCAGTCAATATTTTTTTCTAAAATAGAAAAATTACAAAGTAACATTCTTTCTACTAAGAGACCTGCTGTTATGACGAATTTTGCAGTATGATTTAGCGTGTTCTTACTTACTAATGACATTGATATAACATGGAAATCAACGCAAAAGATTATTGCATTCGTTATGATGCGAATAGCAAAACAATTGTATTTCAAGGCATTTTAATGTTAAGAGGGTCTAAGGAGTATGAAGGGGTTTTGCAGTTATTGCGTGATATTGCAGAACAAAGTGAGTCTTTAACATTAGACTTGCGTGACTTAAAAATGCTGAATAGCTCTGGTATCAATACGTTAACTCGTTTTGTTATTGAAACACGTGATAAACAAAAATCACAGCTCTGTATGGTGGGATATGAAGAAATCGCATGGCATGAGATGTTATTCAATAATTTACAGCGTTTAATGCCTAATTTACAAAGTCAATTACTTTCTTCTACAACGAGTAATTTATGACCGCGTATTGCTGGGAGTTTGCACAAGTGGTCTAGTGTGTTTGTGTTAGATTGCTTGTGTTTCTTGGGTTGTGCTGTCGGTTCATGCTTTCTTCTCCGCTGATTTTCCTCCTTTAGTTTTTTCATTTCATTATGTTTAATCTCCTTTCTTGGTTTATTGCAGGTTTACAAACGGTTTTATTTATTGCTTTTGCACCTTTGTTATTAGGTTGGATTAGGGGCGTTAAATGTTTATTGCAGAATCGTAAACCGCCTGTATTGTGGCAACCTTATCAGGATTTGTATAAGTTGTTTTGTAAAGAATCGGTGGTTGCACAGCAGGCTTCGTGGATTTTTCATGCAACGCCCTATGTGGTATTTGGGACAACGGTTTTAGCGGCTGGGGTTGTGCCGTTGTTGGCAACGGATTTACCCACGGCAGCTTTAGCTGATGTGATTGTGTTAGTTGGCTTTTTTGCGTTGGCGCGGTTTTTTATGGCGTTAGCCGCCTTAGATATTGGTACGGCGTTTGGGGGAATGGGGGCATCGCGGGAGATGACCTTGTCGTCTTTAACTGAACCTGCCATGTTGATGGCGGTGTTTACGTTGGCGATGACGGCAGCAACAACGAATATTTCGACGACGATTGATTTTATTTTAGCCAATGGTTTGGTGTTGCGTCCTTCGTTCTTTTTTGTGTTGTTGGGCTTGATGATGGTGGCGGTAGCGGAAACGGGGCGTATTCCTATCGATAATCCTGCGACACATTTGGAATTAACGATGGTGCATGAGGCGATGATTTTAGAGTATAGCGGTCGGCATTTGGCGTTAATTGAGTGGGCGCATCAGATTAAATTGATGATTTATGCCGTGTTAATTGCCAATTTATTTTTGCCGTGGGGCATTGCGCAAAGCTTTAGTTTATCGGCTTTTGCGGTGAGTTGTGTTGCGATTGCGTTGAAATTAGGTGCATTAGGGGTTGCGTTAGCGGTTTCAGAAACGTTATTAGCGAAGTTACGTTTATTTCGTGCACCTGATTATTTGAGCTTTGCCTTTTTATTATGTTTGTTGGGGATGTTAAGCCATGTGATTATTGAGGTTGGTTAGTTGGTTTGATTTCTGTTAAGACCTCGTTAGGCTATCAGGTTAGAATAGTCGTTTATAAAAAACATTGTTGCCCATTTTAAAGGAGTTTTTCTTATGCGTTTAGCCTTACGCCCGCGTCGTTCCATGTTGTATATGCCTGGTGCGAATGCACGCGCTTTGGAAAAAGCCCGAATGTTGCCTGCGGATAGTTTAATTTTAGATATGGAAGATGCTGTCGCGCCTGATGCAAAAGCGCAAGCCCGCGAGCAGATTGTGCTCGCAGTGACAGAAGGCGGGTATGGTAAACGGGAGATTATTGTACGGGTTAATGGTTTAGATACCGCTTGGGGTAAAGATGATTTATATACGGTAGCTAAGTTGCCGATTGATGGCGTTTTATTGCCAAAGGTGAATAGCTTACAAGAAATTGATGCGGCTGTTACTTGTTTGACCGAGGCGGGCGCGTCTGCCGAGTTGCCTATTTGGATTATGGCGGAAACTGCTTTAGGGATGTTAAACATTGCAAGCATTGCAACGCATCCGCGTTTAGCGGGTATTGTGATGGGTACGTCTGATTTAGCAAAGGAAATGCGGGTTAAACATACTGCTGACCGTATCGGGATGTTAGTGCCTTTAAGTTTGTGTGTGTTGGCGGCACGGGCGAATGGGTTGGAAATTCTGGATGGGGTTTATTTAAATTTGGAGGATGAAACGGGTTTTTGTGCTGCTTGTGAGCAAGGGAAGAATATGGGCTTTGATGGCAAAACCTTAATTCATCCGAAACAAATTGATGTCACTAATCAGATTTTTTCGCCCAGTGGTGCGGATATTAATCATGCCCGTGAGGTCATTCAAGCATGGGAAGAGGCACGGAAAGCCAGTAAAGGGGTTGTAGTGGTGAATGGAAAATTGGTCGAGAATTTACATTATGAAGAATCTTTGCGCGTTTTAGCCTTGGCTGATGCAATTAAAGAACGGAATAGTTAAATTTGTATCGTGTTATTCTGCCCCTGTTTGCACAATAGTTTGTAAAATATGATTAATTTCTATTATTAATGGTTTTAATGTTGGATTATCTGTTGCGGGTAGTTGTGGCGTGCTGATAATTACTTGTTGTTTATCTTCATAGATTGCAATTCTACAGGGCATATTGAGTAATAAATCAGGTTCTAGGATGAGCAGAGTTTCTGCATACTGTAAGTTGCAAAAATGGATGATGGTCGCAAGGGGAAATTGTGCGTTGCCTCGTTCACGGATAGCTTGTCCGATATGGTTTTCTGAAGTAATACGGAAATTTTGCGCTTGTATCGCGTATTCAATGTCTTGCACTACATCAGCAAAAGGTTTTTGTGTCGTTAGGCGAAAGTCTTCCGCATATCCGTTTGATATAAGGAATAAACAGCCAGTAAGCCAGTAGAAAAGAAAACGCATATGCAGAAATTAGTGGACAGTGGGCAATAAAAAAAGGGGCGATAACATGATGATGTATCGCCCCTTATGATTTATAACTACATATCGGCGGGTTCTTCTTCTTTCACCATCAGGCGTTTTTCGTCCGCCTCAAAGTGTAAGACGATATCGTCATTCTCTTCTTTAATAAAGACATGTCCGCCCTTTTCTAGTTTGCCGAATAGTAATTCTTCTGCCATGGGCTTCTTGATTTTTTCTTTAATCAAGCGAGCCATCGGACGTGCACCCATTAAGGGGTCATAGCCATGTTTTGCTAACCATTTCCGTGCGGCATCATCAATTTCAATCGTGACGTTTTTATCCGCTAATTGGGCTTCTAGTTCAATCACGAACTTATCAACCACATTGCTAATGGTGTTTTCACTCAAGGCTTTAAACTGCACAATTGCATCTAAACGGTTGCGGAACTCTGGGCTAAACAAGCGTTTAATTGCTTCCATGCCATCTGTCGTATGGTCTTGTGTATTGAAACCAATAGAAGAACGGCTGACTTGTTCCGCACCTGCATTGGTTGTCATGATAATCATGACGTTGCGGAAATCAGTTTTTCGTCCGTTGGTATCAGTTAATGCCCCATGATCCATGACTTGGAGCAGGAGATTAAAGACATCAGGGTGAGCTTTTTCAATTTCGTCCAGTAATAACACGGCATGAGGGTGTTTATTAATGGCTTCTGTCAATAGACCACCTTGGTCGAAGCCTACATAACCGGGAGGCGCGCCAATTAAGCGGGAGACAGTGTGACGCTCCATGTATTCAGACATATCAAAGCGAATCAGTTCAATGCCTAAAATACGGGCTAATTGTCGCGTCACTTCAGTTTTACCGACTCCTGTCGGTCCTGCAAGTAGATAAGAGCCTATCGGTTTTTCTTGATGTCCTAAGCCTGAGCGTGACATTTTGATGGCGGCGGATAGGGTGCTAATTGCCTCATCTTGCCCAAAAACCACCATTTTTAAATCGCGCTCTAAATTGAGCAACACATCTTTATCGGATAAAGAAACATTTTTTGGCGGGATGCGGGCAATTTTCGCAACAATATATTCAATATCTGCAACATTAATGATTTTTTTCCGTTTTGAGACGGGTTGCAAACGTTGTTTTGCGCCTGCTTCATCTAAGACATCAATGGCTTTGTCGGGTAAATGACGGTCATTGATATAACGCGCTGACAATTCAGCGGCAGCACGCAGGGCTTGGCTGGCATATTTAATATCGTGATGCTCTTCTAAACGGGATTTAATCCCTTTCAGAATTTGGATAGTCTCTTCGACAGAGGGTTCAGGCACATCGATTTTTTGGAAACGACGGGACAAGGCGCGGTCTTTCTCAAAGATACCCCGATATTCTTGATAAGTGGTTGAACCAATACATTTTAACTCGCCAGAGGCTAAGGCAGGCTTAATTAAATTGGAGGCATCCATCGCGCCACCAGAGGCAGCACCCGCGCCGATGATGGTATGAATTTCATCGATGAACAGCACCGCGTTAGGTTCTTTACGCAATTGGGCTAAAACGGCTTTTAAGCGTTTTTCAAAATCACCACGATATTTTGTGCCTGCGAGTAACGCCCCCATGTCAAGCGAATAAATCACGCTATTTAACAGTAATTCAGGGACTTTCCCGTCAGTAATGAGCTTAGCTAAACCTTCAGCAATTGCGGTTTTTCCAACACCCGCCTCGCCGACAAATAAAGGATTATTTTTCCGTCGTCTGCATAAAATTTGTAATGTCCGTTCAATCTCATTTTGCCGACCAATCAAGGGGTCGATTTTCCCTATCATCGCCTGCTCATTTAAATTAACGGTGTAGGCTTCTAAAGGATTTTTACTACCACTTGGTTCGGTCGTTGTTTCTTCATCTTGAGAAGAAGATATATCGGTATGTTCGGGATTATTCTCGATTTTAGAAATTCCGTGAGAAATAAAATTAACCACATCCAAACGGGCAACATTCTGTTTATCTAAGAAATAGACGGCTTGCGATTCACGCTCCCCGAAAATAGCGACTAATACATTCGCGCCTGTTACCTCTTTTTTACCAGAGGATTGGACATGAAAAACAGCCCGTTGTAAAACACGTTGAAAGCCTAAAGTAGGTTGCGTGTCGCGATCATCTTTTTTCGCTAACTTCGGTGTGCTTTCTTCTAAAAAGTTGCTTAAATCACGCCGCAATATGTTTAAATCAACACCGCAAGCGCGTAATACCTGCACAGCAGACGAATTGTCTAGCAGGGCTAATAATAAATGTTCTACCGTCATAAACTCATGCCGCTTTTGACGGGCGTTTTGAAAGGCGGCGTTTAAAGTTGCCTCTAGTTCCTTGCTTAACATGTTTTTTATGACCTCTTATAATGACGCACTTATCAAGCCTTCTCCATCGTACAGAGGAGAGGGTGCTGATTCTCACGAGAGTAGTTATTGACTTGAGCTACTTTGGTTTCAGCAATTTCACGGGTGTAAGTACCACAAACGCCTTTCCCTTGCGTGTGTACTTGCAACATCACACGGGTAGCGGCTTCCCGATTCATCGTGAAAAAAACTTCTAATATATGCACGACAAATTCCATTGGCGTGTAATCATCATTCAAAAGGACAACGTTATAAAGCGGTGGGCGTTTTAACTTTGGTTTGGACTCTTGAACGCTCAGATCATCATCTAATTGGGGAGTTGGTAAATTTGCCATACGGATTGGTTACTATAAAATTTAATTATGAAATGAAAGAAAATTGTTTATTCAGCGTACCGACTTATTATCCCGCTGACAATCCCTGTCAGAGGGGATTAAATGTAGTTGCTAACCCCAAAAAAATACAATCTATTTCCTTTTCATAATCATACGATTATTTGCCATTAAGTTAAGATTAATGACCTTTAGATCAAAGTTTATATTCAAGCTTAGAGATTTCAAGTATGTCTTCAAGTATAAATCCGACTGAATTTTCTGCGGGTAAGCCTATCAGTCTCTTACGTTACCTTGCCCTGCTCACTTATGAAAGTTTGCTTATATTCGCCGTGTTATTTATTGCGGGATTATTGGCATTGCCTTGGACTCAGGGTAAACCAAGCATTTTTTATACCCTTTACTTGGTTGGTGTCATTTTTATTTATTTTGCATGGCATTGGCATAAGGGTCATACGTTAGCAATGCAAGCATGGCATGTAAAAATATGCACGCTAGACGGACAACCCGTTTCATGGGAATGGGCGTTAATTCGTTTTGGTGTTGCTTTTTTATCAATTGCTTGTGGCGGACTTGGCGTTTTTTGGATGCTTTGGGACAAACAAAAACGTACTTGGCAAGATATTGCTTCACGCACTCAATTAGTGCATTTTCCTAAAAATTAAGCATACTCAAGGGGTTTATATCATTAAAGTTGCGCTATAAAAATGTAGTGTTGTATTTAAGCAAGCATTCAGTGTATGTCAGTAAATATGATTGATTTGCGGTAGATGTAGAAAAGCGTATGGTTGTTGAAATTCAGCACATCAAACAAGATTAAAAAATTATCTGAATTCTGATTCAGACAAACGCTTGTCTTTTTTAAAAACGGTTTAAGTGTAAAACGTTAGGAATAGAGAGGCAGGAATTGAACAAGGAGGGGATAAACAAGCCCATTTAGAAACCACACGGAAATATTATAAAAGGGCTTTACTTTAACAAAACGCATTGATTTAACAGGATTAAGCTATAATTACTTATTGATTTTATGGTAAAATTAGCCATTTAACGATTCGGCTAAGGTTCGCATGGCTTGTTCCGTAATTTGATAAGGAATGTGTCCTGTGCGTTGCATATCTAAGTTCTCATATAAGGCTTGATGCGGATTCCAATCAGGCACGTGTAAATCAACACGGCTATATTGTTGTTCGATGGCTTTTTGACAGACGGCTGCAATCAGTTTTTGCCCTACATGTAAATTTTCACCCAGTTCAATATCTTCCACATATAAACTATCGATATATAAATACGGTTGACCATTAAAGGTCGAATAACTCTTCATAAAGGTAACAATACCAATAATTTGTTCATTATATTCAGCCAGTAAGGTATGGTAATATGGACAATGTCCAAAGCCATTACGAGTAATATCAGCAACCGTTGCGGTAAATAAATGCCCCATTCCTAAAGAATCTGCCAATTTTTTTAATAAATTGTGCATTATCGGTGCGTCATTAGGGTGTGCTGGGCGGATTGTTAGCGTATTAACAGGGCGAGCCTTGTTCATAAATGGCTTTGTGACCATCGCTAACGCGCTTTTAATTGGATGAGTTGGTCTATCGAGAATTTGCATAATGCGTCGCCCCCATTCCCTCAAAAACTTATTATTGCTTTATGAAACAACTTTTTTGCTACTGGTCATTGTGACAGGCACAATCGGCGGTAGTTGGGCTTATTGGTGGCAGAAAACGTCCAGTGAATCTGCACGAATTAATATCTTATATCATAGTATCTATAAGATACGCGAAAATTTATTTAAACAGATAGAAAGTGTCAATAATACAAACCGTTTGGAAGGACCTGCAGCATTTATTACCTTCTACCAAGACTATCCTACACTAATTAATCAACAGCTTAATGACTTAGCAAATACAGCTATTTCAGAAACAGAACAAACCCTCGTCCGACAACTGCAAATAGTCTATTTTACCATTCAGTCAAATTTAGAGGCTTTATTAAACTCTAGCACGTTCTATGCACAACTCGCGCAAGGGCAGACAATCAATGCACAAGCCATTATGGCAAAATTTGATGTCATCTTTACACAGTTTTTAGGTGCGCTAGAAGCACAACGTCAAATCATAGACGCGCAAAATCAGCAATGGATAAAGTGGACATTATTAATTATTCCCTTACCAACACTGCTAGCAATTTTATTACTCATGCGCTCACGCCATGCCATACGCAAACATTTCGTTTCACCCATTTATCAAATCACGACCGACGCGAGACGAATTAGTGCGGGTGTATATGACCCACCGATTAGCGTGATTGGGGTTGAAGAAGTGCAAACTTTGGCAAATGCCATGAATCAAATGACACAAGCCCTTTTAGCCAGTCAATCCGCGCTATTAGAAACCGAACGACAAGCTGCACTTGGCGCATTAGTCCCCGTTGTTGCCCACAATGTCCGTAACCCACTAGCCAGTATTCGCGCCATAGCCCAAATGATGGATTGCACCCATGCAGAAACAACGGAAGCCCGCGACGACATTATTACCACCGTTGACCGTTTAGAACGTTGGGTTAGCTCCCTTGTCTCCTATCTACACCCCTTAAAACCCTGCTTACAACCCGCTTGCTTTGCTAACCTACTCACAACCACCATTCAATTATTAAAAACAAAATTAGATGCTAAACAACTTACTATCCACTTTACAGGCGATACATTACCCAACAAAGTCCTGATGGATGCCAATTTAGTAGAACAAGCTATTTATGGCTTACTCAACAATGCGATAGAAGCCTCCCCCCTCGGCGCAACAATTCACATTACCCTAAAAACACAAGAAACTGACCTCTATTGCACCATCACAGACCAAGGTGCGGGGATGCCCTTTATTCCCCAAACCCCCCAACATCCAACCGTTACCCCCATGCCCTCGACAAAACGCTTCGGCACGGGCTTAGGCATTCCCTTTGCCTTTAAAGTCTGCCAAGCACACGGCTGGCAATTAACGTTTCACTCAGAACAAGGCAAAGGCACTTGTGTACAACTGCTGATTAAAACTAACCATTACACGCCTATGCAAACAGAATCCCTAAACATTGACTCATAACCAAACAGACAAGACACAGGCTTGAATATTCTTAGAAAAAAACCAATAGACTCACTACAATCCAGAATGACCCATAGCTAAAAATAGAATGAAACACTTTAGGTCATTACTTTTATGCAAAACCATACCATTCTTTCCAGAAAACAAGCCGCACTTGTTTTTCTAGGCTTTATCAGCATCCTCTCCGTACTGAGCCTTGCTGCTTGGCTGGGGCTTAAAAGCCTCATGATTGTCAACCAACAACTCGAAGAACTAGTAACTGAAAACAATAAAAAATCAAAACTTATTAACTACATGCGTGACCTTGTACGCGAGCGGATTATCAGCGTTCACAATATCACCAACATGACAGACCCCTTCGCCATTGATGCCGAATGGGAAAAATTCAGCGAATATGCCCGCGAATTCATCAAAGCTCGAGAACAACTTTATCACCTCAACTTAAGCCCTCACGAACAACAACTATTAGAAAATCAAAAACCGCTACTTGCTCAAGGTCAAGAAACTTTAGGCAAAGTCATTACTCACGCCCAATCAGGACAAATGGACAAAGCCAAACAACTCCTGATTCAAGCACAAATACTCAGCAACCAAATCATCGATGAACTACAAGGCATTCGTCAGGCGCGTGAAGTAGAGGCGGAAAAATCCCTACAAGCTGCCACCATTGCCTATCAACAAACCGTCCGACAAGTCACCCTCCTAGGCGGTGTCGCCGTGTTACTCTCCCTCTCCATTATTGGTTTTGTCGTTAAACGCATTAATGCCCAAGAAAACACCTTACGCTACGCACTCAAAGAAATATCATTACTAAACAAGTTATTAAAAGCTGATAATCAACGCATGGAAGCTGAACTATCCATTACTCGTCGACTACAACAAATGGTTTTGCCCAAAGAATACGAACTCGCAGACATTGAAGAATTAGACATTGCCGTCTTTATGGAACCTGCAACCGAAGTCGGTGGCGATTACTACGACATCCTACAAAATAATGGTTCGATAAAAATCGGCATTGGTGACGTAACAGGACACGGACTAGAAAGCGGTGTTCTGATGCTCATGGTACAAATGGCAGTTAGAACCCTACTGACCAATAACGTAACAGACCCGAAACTCTTCCTCAGTGTTCTAAATCGTGCGATTTACGATAATGTACAACGCATGGATTCTGATAAAAATTTAACCCTATCGCTACTAGATTACGAACAAGGAAAAGTTCGCTTAAGTGGACAACATGAAGAAGTGCTATTTATAAATCATCAAGGGATAGTGAAACGAATAGACACCCGCGATTTAGGATTTATCGTCGGTTTAGAACCTGATATAGAAAACTGGATTGCTTATAAAGACATCTATTTACAAGAAAATGAAGGCATTGTCCTTTATACGGACGGAGTCACAGAAGCATTGAACCACAAACGCGAAGTTTATGGCGTAAAACGTCTATGCGAAGTCATTAGTAAGCACTGGCATTTATCCTCTAAACACATCAAAAAAGCGGTTATTGCTGATGTTCATCACCATTTAGGCACATTACGCCCCCTTGACGACATCACACTGATTGTGATTAAACAAAGAGCAATACTGCAAACGATAGCGATGGCATAAGCATTAACCCCAAGCATGGCGAGTAAATTTTTAGGTATAGTAAACGCACTATAAAAACGATGCGAAGGACTGGCAGTCCTAGATTTAAATCACTTTATGGTAACTTGAGTTCGGCGAGTTTTATAAAACAAAACAGAGACCTGCTAGGTTTTCAAAACCTAGCAGGTCTTTTTTTGTCTGAATCAGAATTCACAGAATTAGCAGAATTAAAAACAATTAAAAACATAATTTTTTATTCTTTTAATTTTCTTGTCTTTTTAATTCTGAAAATTCTGATTCAGACAAGTTGTTGTCTTTTTAAAAGAAACTCGCCGAACTCAGGTTAAAAAAAGGATTTTAAACACTGTACAACGCATCAACTAACCGCACAACGGGCACGATTTCTATATCGGGCAAAGGGTCTTTTGGGGCGTTGGCTTTGGGAACAATGGCTTTTTTAAAACCGTGTTTTGCAGCTTCGCGTAAACGTTCTAAACCATTGGGGACGGGGCGAATTTCTCCCGCAAGTCCAACTTCTCCAAAAACGACGAGTTCTTTGGATAAAGGAACGTTTTTTAAACTGGATAAAATGGCGAGTAAAACGGCTAAATCTGCGCCCGTTTCGCTAACACGTACCCCACCAACGATATTGACAAAGACATCTTGGTCATAGGTGATAATGCCACCGTGACGGCTGAGGACAGCAAGGAGCATCGCCAAGCGGTTTTGGTCTAAGCCGAGCGTGACACGGCGCGGGTTAGGCATGTGTGAGGTGTCGACGAGGGCTTGGACTTCAACCAGCATGGGACGGCTACCTTCGCGCGTTACCATGATGACACTGCCCGCGACTTCTTCTTCATGACGGGATAAAAATATCGCTGAGGGGTTGCTGACTTCTTTTAAGCCTTTATCCGTCATGGCAAAAATGCCGAGTTCATTCACAGCACCAAAGCGGTTTTTTATGGCGCGAATGACTCTAAAACGGCTATCGCTTTCCCCTTCAAAGTATAAAACTGTGTCGACCATGTGTTCTAACACACGCGGGCCTGCTAACGCGCCTTCTTTGGTGACGTGTCCCACGAGAAAAATGGCGGTATTGGCTTGTTTGGCAAAGCGAACCAGTTGGGCGGCACTTTCGCGTACTTGGGCAACAGAACCCGGCGCGGATTGTAATACGTCGGTGTAAACCGTTTGAATCGAGTCTATAACCATGATGCGCGGTTGTTCTGCTTTGGCAATTTGCAGGATGCGCTCGATATGGGTTTCAGTGAGGAGTTTGATACGGTTGACGTTTAGCCCGAGGCGTTGGGCGCGGAGGCTGACTTGTTGGGGGGATTCTTCGCCCGTGACGTAGAGGGGCATCGGGTTTGAATCAGGACTTGCTTTCGCTTTTTTGTGTGTTACAGGCGGGCTATCATTGAATGCTATCTGACTCATTTCTGCGAGGGTTTGCAGAAGTAGGGTCGATTTGCCAATACCAGGGTCTCCACCGATGAGGATAACCGAACCACTGACAACGCCACCACCCAGCACGCGGTCTAATTCGCTCAATCCACTGAGCATCCGCGTTTCTTCTTGGGCTTCTATTGCATCAAGCATTAAAACGGCTTGGGGCTGATTGCCTGCATATCCGCTGAGTCGACGGTTTTTATTGGGTTCTTCTAAGACAGTTTCTTCTAGGCTGTTCCATGCGAGGCAGTCAGGGCATTGTCCTGACCACTTAGGCAGGACAGCACCGCAGGCTTTGCAGGCGTAGGCAGTTTTGGCTTTAGACATGGGAAAATAAAATAGCCCTTGCTATTACAAAACAGAAAGGGCGTTGCAGACAATTCAATGATGCGGGTTGTTAGCGTGAGCAATAAACTGTGAATGTTTATCCGTGACTACCGTGACTTCCATGACCGCCACCATGACTACCATGTCCTGTATTATGCCCCGTATGTTTTTCATCTCCTGCTTGTTGCGGAGAAATGGTAGAGATAGCGTGCTTGTAAACGACTTGGCTTGCTGTATGAGAATCGTTATCGAGCACGATACAGTATCTATCATAGGTATTAATCCGCCCACTGAGTCGAATTCCATTGGTTAAATAAATAGATACCATCACTTTACCGTCGCATAAAGTTTTGAGTAAGCCATCTTGTAATTGCATGCTTTTGTCTGGGTTATTGTTTGTCATAGTTTAGCAATGTTCCTGTCACGTTTTTGCAAAATCACCGTTTTATAATACGCCTCGCATCTATGTTCTTTTTGGGCAGAACGTGATCCCTGTCTCTACGTTCTGTCCCTTTTCTACACGTGCATTGCGCGTATCTTGCTTTCAGCTGTTTTACTTGCCTTTCATTATATACATTGTCAAATGAATAATCAGTGACAGTGGTTTGTTTTCTCCATTCTTAAGATTAACTCACTTATTTGCAACTGATTAAAAAAATCGCAGGTTTTGCTACAAAATTGCGTACAATGGCATGTCTTTTTTTACGCCCATTTTTTGATGTCTTATGCTCACGATAGATGCTTTATTAGCGCGTTTTCCCAAACAACGCCCGCCCTTACCGATGGCTTATCAAACTATTTATCATCAACATTATAAAAGTAATCGTGATGGTGGTAGCCAAGCGAGTCGTTTTGCGCATCGTTTTGAACGTTGGATGCATCAGCAAATTGCTGAAGATTGTGCCAATACAAGAAAGTCTTATACAACGTTAGAAATCGGTGCAGGTACGTTGAATCATTTGCCGTATGAGCCTCAACAGCCTATTTATGATGTGGTTGAGCCTTATACCGCTTTATATGAAAACTCGCCACATCGTCAGCAAGTGCGGCATTTTTTCCGCGACATTATGACGGTTACAGAACGTTATCAACGGATTATATCAATTGCAACCTTTGAACATTTAGAGCATTTACCCTTAGTGATTGCCCAAAGTGGTTTATTATTAAATCCTGACGGTGTGTTACGGGTCGCTATTCCTGCCGAGGGAGGGATTTTGTGGCGTTTAGCGTGGCAAATCTCAACGGGGGTAGAATTTCGTTTAAAATATAAATTAGATTACGGCGTGTTAATGCGTCATGAACACATTAATACATGGCAAGAAATTCAAACGTTATTAACGCATTGTTTCACAAAAGTTGACCGTCGACTGTATGGAATTAGCCCGCAACTATCACTGTATCACGTTTATCTCTGCCAACACCCACATTTAGACCGTTGTCAAACAATACGACAAACCTATCGCCCTCAAAATTAACTGATTGTTTGGGGTAAAAATTGCATAAATTGAATTGCTCTATCGGTAGATAGACTTGTATTTTTTACATGAATCTTGAATACTTTTGCCCTTTTTGCTGTTTTTAGGAATATTAAACACAATGTCGTTAACCTCCCATCAAACCCGTTATTTACGCAGTATTGCCCACGCTTTAAAACCAGTCGTGATGGTTGGCAGTAAAGGTATTACTGACGCACTATTAGCTGAATTAGACAGCGCATTAGCTGCCCATGAACTGATTAAAGTTAGCATTGCCAGCGATGACCGCGAAGAACGGCGCGAAATAACGGATGCTCTAAGCAAAGCCAGTGGCGCGGAAATCGTGCAATTGATTGGACGAACCAGCGTTTTATATCGCCCTGCCCAACCTGCCCGCATCATTTTACCGAAAAAAGCTTAATCGCTTTACTGACGCTATTATCTTCATGCTTGACCCTGCTGATGACCCTTTCCTAACACGATTAGCAAGCCGTTTACAAACCCAGCGTGCAAAATCTTGTTGGTGGGTGGCTTACAGCGGGGGGCTAGACTCAACCGTATTGCTACACGCACTCGCTCGCCTGCGTCCTCACTTTCCTGATGTGACTTTACGCGCAATTCATATTCATCATGGATTACAAGCAGATGCAGATAGTTGGGCGAAACACTGCCAAGTCACTTGTTTAGCCTTAAAAATTCCCTGTACCGTCTCTTATGCACAAGTGCAAGTCCCCAAAGGCGAGAGTTTAGAAGCCTGCGCCCGTGAAGCTCGTTACCATCTTTTTAGCCAACACCTTCAAGCAAACGACCTTTTAATTATCGCGCAACATGCTGATGACCAAGCCGAAACTGTGCTTTTACAATTATTCCGTGGCGCGGGGACGACGGGCTTGGCAGCTATGGCGATGTTAAGCCCGTTTGCACAAGCAACGCTATTTCGCCCGCTACTCGATACACCCCGCGCAACCTTGCAAACATGGGCAAATCAACAACAACTACACTATATTAATGACCCATCAAATAACGATACCCGCTTTACTCGTAACTTCCTCCGCCATGAAATTATTCCCCGTTTGCAACAACGTTGGGCGAATATTAATCAAACCCTTTGTCGAGTCGCACAACATCAAGCAGAAGCAGACACGCTTTTACAAGAATTGGCACAAACTGATTTAAATAACTGCCAAACTAATCAAAAAAACCAATTAAATATTAATGCATTAACCTGTCTTTCCCCTGCTCGCCAACGTAACCTTTTACGCTATTGGCTACAACAACTACAGTTCACCCCACCCAGTACCGCACAATTAGCCCAAATCCTTGAAACCCTGCTCCCTGCCAAAATAGACGCGCAACCACTGGTACAGTGGCAAGGGGTAGAAATTCGTCGCTACCAAAATATCCTATACGCACTCCCTCCATTACCCATAAAACCAGCACACTATCAACAAACATGGTTGCCCCCCGCTTTCTTAACCCTACCTTTAGGATACTTACGAATTAAACCCGTTTTAGGACAAGGGATTAAACCAACGGATATATTTAAAGTTCAGTTACGCCAAGGGGGAGAAACTTGCCAATTACGTGGGTTACGCCGTGAGCTAAAAACACTATTACAAACAGCGCACATGCCCGCATGGTTACGCCCTTTTTTACCGCTAATTTATGTCAATGAAAAACTAGCATTTATTCCACATTTAGGCGTTTGTGATGGCTTTCAGGTTTCTGAGCAAGAAGAAGGCTGGATAATTGAATGGGTGATAGAATAAACATTTTAATTCGCGTTTTTCTCTCGCTAATTAATGGCAATCAGTCCTTATAAATTAGTTATAAATCAGTTGCTTACAATGTATTTTTCTCCACATCTTGCTTATTTTATTACGGGTCACGGTTACGGGCACGGGGTGCGTAGTTGCGCCATTATCAATGCATTACCATTAAGCACACAAATAACCATTATCAGCAGTTTACCGCGTGAATTTTTTCAACGAGAAATTTCGCGCCCCTTTCACTTAATTTCCCAAGCCATTGATTGCGGTTGTGTACAACAAGATACTGTTTATATTGATAAACAAGCAACGCTTGCGACTTATGCCCAGATTAATGCACAACGTGAGACACTTATCACTGAGTATGCGACTTTATTGCAAAAACTAGCCGTTACGCTGGTGATTGCCGATATTGCCCCGCTGGCTTTTCCTATCGCGCACCGCGCCAAAATTCCTGCTTTCGCCATCACTAATTTTAATTGGTGGGATATTTATCAACCATTTTTAACAGACTATCCACAGTATCAGCATTTATTACAACAAATTGCGACGGATTATGCTTTAGCCACTTGCGCCTTGTGCTTATCACCGAGTTTACCGATGCAGGTTTTTCCAACACGGCATGAAGTCGGGATATTATTCCGTCAAGGTGCGGTAAAACGTGCGGTGATTGCGCAACGTTTAGGACTAAATCCTGCAAAAAAGTGGGTTTTGGTATATATCGGCAATTATGGATTAGCGGGGGTTCAGTGGGAAAAGTTAGCGGCTTTTAACGAATTCGAATTTTTTGGAATAGAACCGTTAGAAAATGCGCCCGCAAATTATCATTTAATTCCAGCCGATAAAGTGGGGCTTGCTTATGCCGATTTTACCGCAAGCGCAGATGTCATTTTAGGTAAATTAGGTTATGGCTTAGTATCAGAATGTTTAGGCTTAGGCAAACCCGTTTTATTTTTAAAGCGGGAAGATTTTGCCGAGTATGACTGTTTAAAACAGCGATTGCTAAAAACACAGCAGGGAATAGAAATTACAGAAACACAATTGCGAGAGTTAGCGATTTTAGAAGCGTTGCAAACCTTGTGCGCCCGTGATTATTCGCCTGTTACACAAAATGCATTAGACGAAATTATTCAACTCATTAATCAAGCGCACAAAGTTATTTAAGCACTTAAAACAAATTCGCGTTCTAAGCGACGTAATTCTAAACGGGCAAGGGGTAAACTGCCTGTGTCACGGTGTAAAACGGTGTATAAAAAGATAGTCGGATGTTGTTGAAGTAAACGCATCACATGATACTGTTTATCTAAGGTAATCAACATATCTTCTAAGGGTAAAGATAAGCGTAATAATTCTTTAAGTTGTAATTCTGCTTTTACTACTTCCGTCATGCCTGCGGCGGCTAATTCCATATCGAAATCCGTTTGATTCACTGCCATTCCTAAACACATGCCCGATTCCATATCTACGATAGCAACACCAATAACCCCTTTTAATTGCATGAGTTGTTGAATAGATTCAGTAATAGTTGTCATATCAATTCCTTTTTCTATTTTCTATTAAATGTATCATCGACGGCGGTTGCCGTGTACTTGTAACAAATTGTTATAACACAAGTAGAGTAAAAGCTTTATCTGATAAGTAATAACCTTTTTTGTCGGCGGTAATAATTTTCAATCGAATAGCATGTTCACCTTTCGCCAATTGTTGAATATTGATAACGGCGGAAAAGCCAGAAAATTGATAAGCCGTATTTTGCAAATTACGAACAACATCCGCACGTTCTTTGCCATATAAAGCAAGGGTATCCATCTCATCAATACAAATTAAAACCCCGCCTGCCGCTTGTTTGGCAATGTCATCAACTGCCCATCCTTGCAGGGTTAATTGTGGCGTTTTGTCTTGGCTGATGCTAGCGTGTTTTGAGAGTAAGCGTTTACCATTGAACATTTCCAGTGAGTATAACGTATTGCCTGCACGGTATTTTAACGTGTTTAAGCGCATTAATATCCAATAGCCAACCCCAACAATGATAATCGTCCCTGTCACACCGCCCAATAAAGCCGCGTTTAATGAGCCAATCAGTTGAATCGCAGTAATTGTGCCAACGGTTGTGCCGACAATGGTAAACGTTAAATAGAGTAAAATCGTTGTCATCTCAGCCCGTTTTGCGTCTAATGCTTTTAATTTTAAACGTTTTTTAGCTTCTAAATAATGCGTTTTTAGCGTGTGACTGTTTAAATATTGCAAATAGGCTTCGGCTTGGTCGTATTGTTGCGCCCACGCCCAAACTTGGTCATCTTCATCCTGATGAATTAATAAACTATTTTCCTCACATTGAATACTTAACTTAGTAATAACAACTTGTCCCTCTTTAACAGTCAGATGTACTTGAATTGGTTGTTCTGGATTTTGTTGATATAACAATTTAGCGGTTGTTCTATCCGCTTTAACATATAAACCTTTATCCGCAGGGCTTAACCATTTTTCCCAGCTCACAGTAAGCGGAAAAGTGGCTTTTTGCGCGTCGTATTTTTCGCGTAATAACGTTGCTGTTCCTGCAAAATAGGGATTATGTTGCTCAATCCGTTGCCTAAATTCTTCCTCTGATTCAAAAACATCTTGAGTTAAATCAGGCAGACTTGTCGGTGATTTAGGCGTTGTTGCGGTGGGCTGAGAATTAGCTGAAGCGGGCGGGGTTGTGGTTTGCGCTTTCCAAGCCGTTTGAGCTTCTAATAATTGGGCTTTATAAGTGGCTTCGTCTTCAGGCGTTAAATTTAAATAAAAATTAAATTGCCAAGCACATTGTTGGCAAGCTGTCGCGGTTTCAGAATTTTCAAATTGACAAACAGGGCATTGCAACATTGATTAATTCAGGCATATGTTAGTTAAATGGGCATTCGTCTTAGCGGATAATAGACGATTTGTTAGATAATTCCTCTCTGTTATTTGTTAGTTTAACCCGAGTATGGCGAGATTTTTTAAAAAGACAAACATTTGTCTGAATCAGGATTTTCAGGATTAACCGAATTTAAACCCCTTAAACCAAGAAATTAATGTGAATCAGGATTTTTAATTCTGCTAATTCTGAAAATTCTGTGAATTCTGATTCAGACAAATATTTGTCTTTTTAAAAGAAATTTGCAAAACTCTAGGGTAGTTTAACGGTTAAAAGAATTGAGGATTTAATCATGCGGAAATTGTTGCATAAATCGCTATATAACTCTTTTTCAGAGTCTGAAGTTAAACACATTATTTTCCTATTAAATATCAAATTAGATAAGCAACCTGAAGGACTATCCGAATTAATTATTGCACTGCTTGAATATTGCGAAAATCACAAAAAAACGCATGAATTAGTTAATGAAATGATTGAAGCAAGACCGCATCTTGAAAAACTCTTATTAAATACAACAAATGTGTTGCTCATCTCTTCATTGCCCAACCCCCAAGCCAAAGACTTCTTTATTGGTCGTAAAAAAGAACTCGAACAATTACAAATTGCGTTAGATAATCAACAAAGTGTGAGCATTACTGCTGTTTTGGAAGGGATGGCAGGGGTGGGAAAATCCTATCTGGTTGACCATTTCGCCCTGAATTCTCCCCGTCAATATCGTTATGAAATTCTGGCATTAAATCCTTTAGGCGAAGAAACCCCAGAAAGTTTAATCGGGCAATTAGCAGAACGCTTGCAGGTGTTGCCTGACTATGCAGCAGTGCGTCATGCGCTGAAAGCGCAAAATGTACTATTACACATTGAAAACATTGATACAGAAACAATCGCTAAGGTTGCAATGCAGTTAGTCGCCCAATTACAAGGCTGTCGCTTAGTCTTAAGTGGACGGTTTAAAGACTTAGGGCGCGGTAAAACCTTTAAACAAATTCAATTAAAACCTTTCGGCGAAGCAGATGGCATTAAACAATTACAAGAAGAACTTGAATGGTTAAATGCTTCTCCATTACCCCACGAAACCCTTAAAAAACTAGTCACTGCCTTAGATGGTTTACCCCTAGCCATTCATTTATGCGCGGGATATTTAGCCAACCGCGAAGGCTACAAGACCGCAGAAGACTTTTTAAAAGAATTACATAACACGCAATTATGCCTAGAATCACAACTTCTCAGCGATGCCAGCAACCGCAACCGCCAACACTGCACCCTACATGCCGCCTTTTCCGTTTCCTTTCTTGCCTTTACCCATCAACACCCCGAACATAAAACAACCTTACCCGCCTTAGGTTTTTGCTACGCCCGCGATATCGGCTTTAGTCTTGCCCATGCCTTACTAAACTGCCCCGAAGAAACCGCAAAAACCCTGCTTTATCAAGCCAGCAAACTCGGCTTACTGATGGAAATCCGAGAAAAAGACAAGCCCCTACGCTGGCGAGTACATCCCTTAATAGCCCAATACCTCCGCACCCAAGCCACAGACTGCCAAGCCATAGAACAACGTTTAACAGACTGGTTTATGCAACGCCTGCCAAGATATGACACTGATGAAGGTTATCAAGCATGGCGTGAACTCAACCAAGAACAAGACGCACTCCGTACATGGTTAGAACGTGTCCTGCTAGAACAAGGACAAACTATAGAACGAGCAGGGTCATCGTATGCTGATTTAAATGGCTCATGGACAAGCTGGCGACAACTCTGTGAAAAACTCCTTGCCACGTCGCTCACTGATGAAGCCCGTAGCGATGTGCTATGGACAGCCTGCCGTTGCTCTGCCAATTTAGGCGATTTAGACCAGTCCTATCAATTTGCCGAACAAAAAGCCCAACTCGACCAACGATTAGGCAATGAGCGGGGATATGCAATAGCTCGTTGGCAAATCAGTGATATTTTACAACGTCGTGGAAAACTAGACGAAGCACTAGAAATTTTACAAACAGAAGTATTGCCTGCATTTAAACGTATCAATGATGAAAGGCATATTGCTGTCATGTATGGGTATATCGCCGACATACTGAAAGCGCGAGGCGAACTGGATGAGGCGTTGCGGATACGCCAAGAAGAAGAAATGCCTGTCTATGAACGCTTGGGCGATGTGCGGGCGCGGGCGGTGACGTTAGGAAAAATCGCCGACATCCTGCAAGCGCGAGGCGAACTGGATGAGGCGTTGCGGATACGCCAAGAAGAACAAATGCCTGTCTATGAACGCTTGGGCGATGTGCGGAGTTTATTAATTACTCAGGTACAAATAGCTATTTTATTCATGCAATTTAGCTCACCCCGCCGCACCGAAGCCAATCAATTACTTTGTCAGGCGTTGCAATCTGCGCAAAAAATGCGTATTCCTGAAGCGGGACAGATTGAGGCGATTTTGCAAGATTACAACATGGATTATTAGATAATCTACTCTGTTAGATAGCAATTTCTAAAGAATCGCGTCATCTTAAAAGCAAAAAATGTATAATGTGAATTTTTACCCGTATTCTTGATTTGACTACAAGGAAAACAGTTATGCGTAAAATTTGTATTGTGGGGGGCGCGGGATTTCTTGGTAAACATTTGACTACGCGCCTCGCAAATCAAGGTTGCCAAGTCAATGTTTTAACTCGGCAACGTGAGAAACATCGCGATTTATTAGTTTTACCCACTGTTAAAGTGATTTCGACCAATATTTTTGACCAAGCCGAATTAAATAAACAATTGGCTGGGGCTGATGCCGTCGTTAATTTAGTTGGTATTTTAAATGAAGTCGGTAATGATGGCAGTGGCTTTCGTAAAGCCCACGTAGAAGCGACTAAGAATTTATTAACCGCTTGTAAAACCAATAAAGTTGAAAAATTTTTATACGTCAGCGCGTTAAATGCAGACGCTAAAAAAGGGTCAAGCAATTATTTACGTAGTAAAGGCGAAGCAGAAGATTTAATCCTTGCTACAAAAGGGGTTAGCTCTACTATTTTCCGTCCTTCTGTGATTTTTGGGAATGGTGATTCTTTCTTTAATCGTTTTGCTAACCTGCTCAGTTTAGCCCCTGTTTTTCCTGTTCCTTGCCCTAACGCAAAATTCGCTCCTGTGTGGGTGAATGATGTTGTTGATGCATTGGTTAAAGTCATAGAAAACAAAAACGGTGAACATCATGGTCAACGTTATAATCTCTGTGGCCCTAAAGTTTATAGCTTATTGGAATTAGTGAATTATACCGCCCGCGAATTATTAGGCGTAAAGCGTTGGATTATTCCTTTAAGTGAAAGTCAATCTTTCTTGCAAGCCAAAATCTTCGAGCGGATTCCCGGTAAACCTTATTCTTTAGATAATTATTTATCTTCTCAAACAGATAGTATTTGTCCTAAAGAAGGTAATGATTTTGCAAAGTTAGGCATTACGCCGACAACGGTAGAGGCGGTTATGCCCCGTTATTTCAATAATCCTGACCATAGAGCAGCTTATAGCTTTTTCCGTCGTGATGTTGCAGGGCATTGATTAATGGTGTAATTAAAAAAAGGGGGAAGCGCGTATTATTGCGTGTTCCCCCTTTTTTTATGGGCAAACTTCTGCCAAATTGAGCGTGTTGTATTAATGCTTATCGATTGATAATTTGTTCTTCAATCGCGCGTTTAATTTCTGGCTCAGTGAGTTTGCATTGTGTTGACTTCATTAAAAATTCACACATTTGGCGCAGAACATCATCGGATAATAAGGCATTTAATAAATTTTCGCGCCGTAATGCGACAACTTTTTGACGTAAGCGTTCTAAAAAGGCTTGGTTTTCCATGCCATGCTTAGAAAACATATAGAAATATTGGGCTTCTTGTTTATCTAAGCCGTCTTGTAAATCTATGGTTAGAATTAAATCAGGGGTGACTTTATTCTCAATCAGGGTGACATGATACAGTTGCCAAACCCTTAAATTGGTTAATAATGCCCATTTTATCCCTGAGTAAAGCCCGTAAGCAGTTGCTTGTAGGATTTGTTTATCTTTTAGCTCTAAGCCGACGCGCTTCGCTTCTAAGACGAGGACGGGTTTACCTTGTACCGATAAGACATAATCCGCTTTTTTTCCCTGAATATCCTTTTCCATCAAAATATCGCTGATTTCATAGCCTAAAACATCTTGCAAAACGCGGTCTATGACTAATTTTGTCGTACTTTCGTTTTGGTTGCTTTGGGTAATATTTTGAATAAGCGGTTGTATCGCATTCATTTTTTCAGTAATTAAGGCAATTCGCTCTAATGCCTCTTTTTTCAACAGTTGGGTTTTTTGTTTTGCATTGGGCGTATTGCCTTCGCTACTGGCAAGTTCATCGGCAACATTCAGTTGTGGGGGTGGCGGGTCAAAAGTGAGTTCTGCCATAAATTCTTTACTGCAACGCGGGCATTTAACTGCTTTGTTAAACATGGCGAAATCAACTTGAAAAATGAATTTACACGTTGTGCAGGTTGTCCACATGGTTTAAACCCCATTGTTAATATAATAAAACGCTTATTATAAAAGTTGCACATCGAGAAACCTATTGTTTTTATAAAGAGGATTAGCGGTTTTTTTAGGGTAAATTCTATCGGCACAATGACCCATGCACTGATAGGCGTGTTACCTTCTTGCGCGGGAATAACATGGAGGACTGGCAGTCATCGGCATCGTTTTATAGTACGTTTACTATAACAATGTAAATGTAAACACTACAAAAAACATAAACTCCCGCAACATCAGCATAAACTTAACGCTTGCAGGAGTTTAAGAGTATAGATTTATATCAAGTAATAACAAATACTTGCATTAAGCATCAATCACAATATTCTTTTTTAGCTTCTTCATGGCTTCGCTTTCAATTTGGCGAATACGTTCTGCGGATACATTATATTTTGCGGCTAAATCATGCAATGTTGCCTTTTCATCACTCATCCAACGTTGCCAAATAATGTCTTTACTGCGTGCATCAAGGTGTTCAAAGGCGGTATGCAATTGTCCGTCGTTATGTTGTTCCCATTCGTTTTCTTCAATTAATACTGCTGGGTCGTAACGGGTATCTTCTAAATAAGCGGCTGGGGAAAGTACTTCATCATTGCTATCTTCTGACTCTTCAGGTGGGTCAAATGAGACATCGTTTAAACTCATGCGCTTTTCCATCTCTAGCACATCTTTGACACTCACGCCTAAATCACTAGCGACAGATTCAACTTCTTGATTTGACATCCAACCTAAGCGTTTTTTAGAACTGCGTAAGTTAAAGAATAATTTACGTTGTGCTTTTGTCGTTGCAACTTTGACAATGCGCCAATTACGCAAAATATACTCATGAATTTCTGCCCGAATCCAGTGAACGGCAAAGGAAACTAAGCGCACGCCTAACGTTGGATCGAAGCGTTTCACCGCTTTCATTAAGCCAATATTACCTTCTTGAATTAAATCTGCTTGGGGCAAGCCATAACCTCTGTAACCATTTGCAATGTGTAAGACAAAGCGTAAATTGGACAGAATTAAAACCCTTGCAGCCTCTAAATCACCCTCTTTGACTAAACGCTCGGCTAATTCCCGTTCTTCTTCCGCGCTTAACATAGGCACTGTTTTCACTGCACGTGCGTAGCGTTCAACATCGTGACTTAATACGGCTAATTGACTATCAATCGTTAAAGCAAGTGTATTTGACATAGTTAAGATACCTCCCACCTTTAATTTTAGCACTCTCTCTATTAGAGTGCTAACTTTGTTAGTTAGCATAGAGTGTGTTTAAAAAAAATCAAGCCCTATTCCAAATCACAGATGATAAGTTCTAAATGGTATAAAACATCTGATAAATGGCATATCGGTGAATTTCATGTAAATAATCTATTTATTAAATAATATTTAGTCGCTAGAATGAAAAACACCGTAGTACTTCTTAACTTCACTTGGAGTTAGTCAATAATGAAAAAATACTTAGTTTTATTAAGTGCACTTTTCCTACTGTTTAACATTAATACCGTGTTTGCAAAAGCAGAAAAAGTCACTATCTGTTACAAAAAACATACCATGAGCATTGCTGAACCTGCACTACCCGCCCATTTAAAAAATGGTGCGACGGTTGGGGCATGTGAAGATAATGATGATGATATGGATGATGACGTTGGTAATCCAACGACAACAGGACCTGTTATTGTGGTCGTTGTGGATGCAAACGGTAATCCTAGCACCGTTGGTACTCAAATCACGATTAACTTCACTGTGCTAACCACAATAACAATCAGCAAAATTCCTGCCGCAGTGTTCGCTTTATTTAAAGCAGAACAAATTGCTTTAATCCCTGAAGATGCATTAGAAGGCTTAACCGTTGAACAATTTGTCTTTATTCGTCCTACTGCCTTTATTGGGTTTACCGAAAAACAGGTTGTTAAACTGGCGAAGAAACACTTTGAAGTCATCACCGCTTCTCAATTGGCAGGTTTTAGTATTAAAGCAATTGCGAAGATTTCAGGGGAAAAACTTGGAAAAATTAAACCTAAAGCCTGCATTGGCTTGAGTGTGGAACAAGTTGCTGCAATTGATGTGGACGCGGTAAAGGAATTAACTGCAACTCAATTGTCTTACATCACTTACACCGCAATCCGTGGCTTTAGCGTGCAACAATTCCAAAATCTGCAATTAGAAACATTAGCAGGATTAACAACGTCTAATGTTGCAGGGTTAAGTAAAGACATTTATGCAGATATGGGTGAAGACATTTTAACCCTGCTAGGTACAACCGTTGTTTCTTCTTTAGATTTAGAAGATTTAACCCTTGTAATCTTCAGTTTAGACTTTAAGAAGATTTCAATGACCACGATTTACCAATATTTGCCCACTACTTGGATTATTAATCCGCTCAACGGTAAGATTAAATTCCCGAAAGGTAAGTTAGCTTTACCTAAATTCAAACTGAAAAAAGGTGAATCGATTGTTGTTTCCTTACCTGAAGGTATTCCTGATTTAAACGTCGCTTTAACCTTAAATAAAGATGAAACAACGCCACAAGAAACCTTAGTAACCGTGATTAATCAAACCTTAGCCAGTTTGAATTTTGCAAACTTCACGGTTGCACAAGAAGACGGTTTAATAACCGTTAAAGGCACAGGTGACGCGAAAGATGTTGAATTATCTTTATTACCAGATGAGGATGGCGTAGAACAAGTTGATGATTCTGAACCTGCTGGTTTAACCATTGATGACGAAGGGAAATATGTCTTAACCACCCTAGAAGGCATCCGCTTTACCTTAATTCCTGCACCGCGTAAAACGGCTTATTTCAATAATATCGGTCTTAAAGTGCGTGTGAAGAAAAAAGGTGAAGTACGTTTAGAGATTCAGAAGTTAAATCGCGTTGTTTCCGCAGTCTTCTCACCCTTTATCATCAAAGCACCTGCTGGAACGCCTCAAGGGGTCAGCTTTAACGAAGATGGTACGATGTTAACCGTTGTCTTTGAAGATGGCATGATGCAAACAGCTTATCCGACAGTGATGGACAGAGATATTATGGTGTTAGCACGGAATTTATTAGCAGACGCTTTCCAATACGGCGAATATAAATTCTTAGCAAATGGCAAAATTCACTTTATTTATAGAGGGTTATTAATTGAGTCTAGCCCAACCTTTGATATTCAAGTTGGATACACCAGCACCCGTTTACGTCCTACCATTAATTTAGTAAAAGTCGCTGAAGAAGCTGATTTAGTGAGTGAAGATGGTGAGCGTCAACTGTTTAAACTGCGTGTTATTGGTAAACCCAGTGATTTATAATCCAGTCTAACAGTGACATAGTCATATAAAATAACCCCGCTAGATAAATACATTTAGCGGGGTTTTTTCTTGTGTATTACGGTATTAAAGACAACACAACGATTTAATGATAAAGGCGTATATAATTTGTAGTACCTTTTCGTATTCACATGATGTCATTTCAAACCATGAAGAAATCCGCTTTTTCTCTTATATTTACTTTATTATTAATGACTTTATTAGTTATTGCTTGCGGTCAACAAACCCCTCCCGTCACGACAATTACAGGTTCAACGATGGGAACTGGTTATACCATTGCACTTCCTCATTTACCTGAAAACTATACGCCTGAAAAACTAAAACAAGAAATCGATAATATTCTGATTATTGTCAATAATCGGATGTCAACTTATCAGAAAGATTCTGAATTAAGTAAAATTAATCAGAACTCAAGTACGGATTGGATTTCTATCTCGCCTGAATTATCGCTCGTCATGACTGAAGCACAACGCATCAGCCAATTAAGTCAAGGACAATATGATATTACCGTAGGTCCTTTGGTTAATTTATGGGGCTTTGGCCCGCGTGACCCTATGGCAGAAGACCGTATTCCCAGCGCAGAAGAAATTCAGAACATTCGTGAGTTTGTTGGCTACGAAAAACTGCATTTACAGACCACACCAGACCTTGCGCTGAAAAAAGACCATCCCAACATGTATATTGATTTATCTTCTATTGCGAAAGGCTATGGCGTTGACCAAGTTGCTAATTATTTAGAAAAGATAGGAATAACGAATTATTTAGTCGATATTGGCGGGGAATTACGATTAAAAGGGAAAAATTCCGCAGGACAATATTGGCGTATTGCCATTGAAAAACCCGTTGCGAATGAACGAGCTGTGCAACATGTGATTTATTTAAGTAATCATGGGCTTGCAACCTCAGGCGATTATCGAAATTATTTTGAAAAGGATGGCGTGCGTTATTCACACACCATAGACCCGCATACAGGTAAACCGATTACCCATAATTTAGTTTCTGTGACCGTTGTCGCAGATACCTCTATGACTGCAGACGGTTTAGCCACCATGTTTATGGTTATGGGCGCAGAAGCCAGTCTTGCTTTAGCAGAACGGGAAAAAATAGCCGTTTTCCTCGTGGTTAAAGAAAAAAATGGCGAGTTTGTCGAGAAAAGTAGCACTGAATTTGCGACTTATTTACAAGTGCCTAAACCGTAAGTGTTAGGACATTTGTCTTTTTAACACGGATTAAAAGACCTGTTAGGATTTAAAGACTTAGCAGGTCTTTATTTTTTAGTCAAAACAATAAAAAATACACGAAAGGATAGGATTTATTTCCACTGTAGCGATGGCAGAACATATTTTATTTTTAACAGGAAAGTTGGCAGAGGCGAATTTAAAGCGCGTGCTTGCGTCTATAGAGCCATTATCCTTTACCTATGAAGTTCATCAATTAGGGCTAACCGTTGCAGGATTAATGACGGCGGACATGATAAAACGTCGTTTAACCGATACGCGCCAAGCAACCCGTATTATTGTGCCGGGGCGTTGTCGTGGAGATTTAAATGCCTTAAGTGTGCATTTAGGTATTCCTGTTGAACGGGGGACGGATGATTTAAAAGATTTACCCGAGTTTTTTGGCAAAAAACACCATAAAGCTGATTTAAGTCAATATGATGTTTTAATTTTTGCCGAAATTGTCGATGCCTCACAACGTAGCATTGAGGCAGTGGTAAAACGGGCGCAGTATTATCACGCAATGGGCGCGAATGTGATTGATTTGGGCTGTTTGCCTGATACGCCTTTCCCGCATTTGGCGGATTGCATTACCGCATTGCATGAACAAGGCTTTAAAGTCAGTGTAGATTCTATGCAGGCAACAGAGCTGTTACAGGCGGGAAAAGCTGGCGCAGATTATTTACTCAGTTTGAAAGAAAGCACGTTATGGATTGTCGATGAAGTTGCATCGACACCTGTTTTAATCCCTGAACAGCCTGAAGATATGGACTCGCTGTATCGAGCAATTGCCCATTTACAGCAGAAACAACGCGCTTTTTTTGCCGACCCAATTTTAGACCCTATTCCCTTCGGTTTTACTGATTCCTTAGTGCGTTATCACAGTTTACGGCGGACACTGCCCGATGTGCCTATCATGATGGGAATAGGCAATATTACCGAGTTGACCGATGCCGATACAGCGGGCATGAATGCCTTATTAATGGGAATTATCAATGAGCTGAATATTAACGCTGTGCTTGCAACAGAGGTGAGTACACACGCCCGCCGTGCAATTCGTGAAGCGGATTTCGCCCGCCGTTTGATGTATTTTGCAAAAACGCATCAATCTCTACCGAAAGGCATACATCGTGGCTTAATGGGCTTACATGAAAAACGTCCGTTTCCTGATAGCGCGGACGAAATCAAAGAGTTGGCAAAAACTGTGCGCGACCCAAGTTTTCGTATTCAAACCAGCGAATCAGGGATTCATATTTATAACCGTGATGGGCATTATTTAGCACAAGACCCTTTTCAATTGTTTCCCCATTTAAATTTGGCGGAAGATGGTTCTCACGCTTTTTATATTGGCGTAGAAACCGCCCGCGCTCAAATTGCGTGGCAGTTGGGTAAACGTTATACCCAAGATCAAGAATTACAGTGGGGGGTTGCAGTTGAAATGCCTGAATCAAAAGTAACACCGCAGACAGATAATAAAAATGATGAGGCTTATATTTGCCTTGCTTGTGGTTTTGTTTATAAAGAAGCGATAGGCATACCAAATGCGGGCATTCCTGCGGGGACAGCTTGGGCAGATATGCCCAGCGATTGGGTTTGCCCTGTTTGTGGTGTGATGAAAACTGAATTTGAGAAAGTTATAAAATCGTAATTTTATCAATGAGAAAGCCACATATCAGGACTGCCAGTCCTTCAAGGACTGGCAGTCCTTTTCTTTATCTATCCTAAACAGTAAATTAATACCGCTTATTTATTCCCTGTTACTAAGCGTTTAATATGCGGAGTCGCATCAAAAACCGCTGTGACAAAGTCGTTATAAGCATCTGAATTGGCTTCTATCCAAGTTTTATCAGTCACGACCACCGCTTGCACCGCTAACGTTGTGACACTACTGCTAAAAAAGCCACTTTGTAGCTTATCGTAAGTGCCTGAAGGAATTTTCGTAAAATGATAAATCCGTTTGCCCAGTTGGTCGGTTTTATTGTCAAAATCGCCATCGTCGACTGGGACTAACTTCAGCTTATCCCCTTGTGCATTAAAGCTCTTCATCGTATCGGAGTTTAAACCACCGATATAGAGCAAACATTGTGCTTCTCTGCCTTCTACGAGTTGTGCTAAAGCGCGTCCTTCGCCTATCGGTAAAGTAGGCACTTTACTGTAATCCTCATCTAATAACCCAAATGACCGCCAAGTCAGCGCAGAGCCACTGCCTTTAACACCAACAAGCAAGGTGTATTTATCAGGATAATCTTCTAAATCACCCACGCCACTAACGCCAGATTCCCGATTGCAAATTAAATGCACATATTCATCATATAAAGTTGCTGTTTGTTCTAGCTTTAAAGCACTACGTACTTGCGTATCTTCTTCTGCAAAATAAGCATCGGCTTGTACAATTGCTGCTTGACAAGTTTTATCCTTTAATTTCTTAAGATTATCTGCTGACCCTTTAGTTTCTACCACATTCACGGTTAACACGCCTTTTGCCTGTGTTGCAATCATTTCCCCCACAGGAAAATAAGTACCTGTTTTACTTCCCGTACATAAGCTTAAGCTAGGTTCTACCGCGATTGCAGACGTACTGATCAATTCCGTTACGACCAACAAAGCAAGCGATTTATATAAAACACGCATCATAAACTCCTTTAATTTCAATAAGTAATTTAATACTGGCTTTTTTACAAAACTCTTTAAAAACATAGTTGTTTATCTTCAAACTTCAAGCATGATTAGGTGCGTCAAGCAATTCAGTGAATAACCATTATTAATTATTTCAATAGCTATTTATTTATAGATTGAGTCTGTCTATAATGCAGAAATTAAATATAACAACCTGTACACCAGACAAAACACCACCACAATAGAGGAGAGGGATATGAGTAAACTGGACTATAAGTCCCTGTATAACCAATCTATCCAAGACCCTGCAAGTTTCTGGGGAGACGCTGCAAAGTCGATACATTGGTACACCCAGCCTGTAAAAGTATTGGATGATACCTGTAAACCTTTTTATCGTTGGTTTTCAGGGGCAGAAATTAATACATGTTACAACGCTTTAGATCGTCATATTGATGCAGGACGGGGCGAACAATTAGCCCTTATTTATGACAGTCCAGTGACCGAAACGGTTAAAAAATACACCTATAACGAATTACGCGAACAAGTCGCAAAATTTGCCCGTGTATTGCATAGCAATGGAGTCGCAAAAGGCGACCGCGTCATTATCTACATGCCCATGATTCCTGAGGCCGTGATTGCAATGCTTGCTTGCGCACGGATTGGGGCAATTCATTCTGTTGTCTTTGGTGGTTTCGCGTCTAAAGAATTAGCGACACGGATTAACGATGCAAAACCCGTTATGATGATTTCCGCCTCTTGTGGTTTAGAAGGTAAAAAAGTTATACCTTATAAACCCTTGTTAGATGAAGCGATTCAATTATCTGACCACAAACCCGATAAATGTATTATTTTCCAACGTCCGCAAGTTCAAGCCAGTATGCAAGCAGGACGGGATTTAGATTGGGTGAGCTTAACCGAAAAAGCCCAACCGATTGATTGCGTTCCTGTGGCTGCAACAGACCCTTTATATATCCTTTATACCTCAGGCACAACAGGTATTCCTAAAGGCGTTGTACGTGACAATGGTGGTCATGCTGTTGCCCTTAATTGGTCAATGAAACACATTTACAACGTACAACCTGGGGATGTTTTCTGGGCTGCCTCTGATGTGGGTTGGGTTGTTGGACACTCTTATATCGTTTATGCCCCCCTAATTTATGGCTGCACAACCGTTGTTTATGAAGGCAAACCCGTCGGCACGCCCGACCCTGGTGCATTCTGGCGTGTAATTGCCGAACATAAAGTTAGCGTTCTCTTTACCGCACCAACGGCTTTCCGTGCGATTAAAAAAGAAGACCCGAACGCGGAATATTTAAAAAAATACGATATGTCCAACTTCCGCGCCCTATTCCTCGCGGGCGAACGTTGCGACCCCGACACCTTACAATGGGCGCAAGAAATTCTACAAAAACCCGTTGTTGACCACTGGTGGCAAACGGAAACAGGCTGGGCAATTGCGGCAAACTGCTTAGGCATTGAAGCCATGCCCATCAAACCGGGTTCACCCACCAAACCTGTACCAGGTCATGCCGTTTGTGTCCTAGACGAAAACGGACAAGAAATCAAAGGCGCGGGAATGGGGACAATTGTCATTCGCCTACCTATGCCACCGGGATGTTTACCCACCTTGTGGAATAACGACGAACGCTTTAAAAGCTCCTACTTAGATGCCCATCCTGGATATTACCTAACAGGCGATGCAGGCTATATCGACGAAGATGGCTACTTATACATCATGAGTCGGATTGACGACATCATCAACGTTGCAGGACATCGCCTCTCTACAGGCGCGATGGAAGAAGTCCTTGCCTCACATCCTGATGTTGCAGAATGCGCCGTGATTGGTGTCGCTGACCAACTCAAAGGCGAACTACCTTTAGGTATGGTCGTTTTAAAATCAGGGGTTTCCCGCTCAGACAAAGAAATTGTCGACGAATTAGTTCGCATGGTACGCGATAAAATTGGTCCTGTTGCTTCCTTTAAAGTGGCAACCGTAGTAAAACGCTTACCAAAAACCCGTTCAGGCAAAATTCTGCGTGGAACGATGAAAAAAATTGCTGATGGGCAAGAATACAAAATGCCCGCAACCATTGACGACCCCATGATTCTGGATGAAATTACCGAATCATTGGAAAAACTCGGTTATCACGCTCGAGTTGTCGTATAACGATTAACTTTTAATTTTATCGGTGTACCCTTTTGTACACCGATGAAAAAACTTATTTTTATAAATTTACCCTTGCAGTTGACGTAAACGCTAACTGTCATACACAACAACCCCTTACCTAACAAAGGAAAGTTTAGCAATGACGCAAGCCACCTCCGCAGGCGCACGCTTCCGCAATGCAGTCGACACCGAAAGACCACTACAAGTTGTCGGCACTATCAACGCTTACAGCGCAATGCTCGCAGAACGCGCTGGATTTAAAGCCATCTATTTATCTGGAGCAGGCGTTGCCAATGCGTCCTTTGGCTTACCAGACTTAGGCATTACCATGTTAAACGACGTGGTAGAAGATGCTCGCCGTATCACCGCCGCCACCGAAGTTCCCTTATTAGTTGACATCGACACAGGCTGGGGAGCGGCTTTTAACATCTCCCGCACCGTTAAAGAAATGATACGCGCAGGGGTTGCCGCTGTTCACATTGAAGACCAAGTTCAAGCCAAACGTTGCGGACACCGTCCCAACAAATCACTGGTTTCTACCGAAGAAATGGCAGACCGCGTTAAAGCAGCCGTTGACGCAAAAACCGATTCACAATTCGTCATCATGGCACGTACCGATGCCTACGCCAACGAAGGCAAACAAGCCGCCATTGACCGCGCATGTGCCTATGTAGAAGCAGGCGCAGACATGATTTTCGCCGAAGCCCTCTACACCCTAGAAGACTACAAAGGCTTTACCGAAGCCGTTAAAGTCCCTGTTTTAGCGAATATTACCGAATTTGGCAAAACCCCCTTATTCACCGTGGAAGAATTGGGCAACGTAGGCGCGAGACTCGTGTTATATCCCCTGTCCGCTTTCCGTGCCATGAGCAACGCCGCCATTCAAGTCTATGGCGCGATTCGCCAACAAGGAACACAAAAAGACGTTGTAAACCTGATGCAAACCCGCAACGAACTCTACGAAGTTCTCGGTTATCACGATTACGAACAAAAATTAGACGCACTATTTAGCAAAGAAGGAAAATAACATGTCAGAAGCCAAAGTTGTCGACAAAAATGCAGGCGGTTTACGCGGACAAGTCGCAGGACAAACCAGCATTTGCACCGTAGGTAAAGCAGGCTCAGGCTTAACCTATCGCGGCTATGAAATCGAAGAACTCGCCGAAAAAGCCACCTTCGAAGAAGTTGCCTACTTACTCCTTTACGGCAAACTGCCTACCCAAGCTGAATTAGACAACTACAAACAACGCTTACGCAGCCTCCGCGCCTTACCCAGTGCCTTAAAGAGCGCGTTAGAACTCATCCCCGCAAACGCCCATCCGATGGATGTCATGCGCACAGGTTGCTCTATTCTCGGCACATTAGAACCTGAAGAAACCTTCGAACAACAACACACCGTTGCCGACCGTTTACTAGCCACCTTCCCCGGTATCCTCTGCTACTGGTACCGCTTTGTCACCTACGGACAACGCATTGACGGCTACACCCCCGAAGAAAGCCTAGCGGGTCACTTCCTGCACATGCTCCACGACAAAGCCCCCAACGAAAAACACAAACGTTGCATGGATGCCTCATTAGTCCTGTACGCCGAGCACGAATTCAACGCATCCACCTTCACTGCCCGCGTTTGCTCCGCGACCCTTTCCGATTTCTACTCCTGCATCACAGGCGCAATCGGTTCATTACGCGGACCTTTACACGGTGGTGCGAATGAAGCTGCCATGGCATTAATTGAAAAATTCCACAATGCCGAAGAAGCGACAACAGGCTTAAAAGCCATGTTAGAACGCAAAGACAAAATCATGGGCTTTGGTCACGCCGTTTACTCCAAATACGACCCCCGCAACGCCACCATCAAAGCATGGTCTAAAACCTTATCCGAAGACGTTGGCGGACAAAACCTTTACGCTATCTCTGAAGCCGTTGAAAAAGTCATGTGGGACGAAAAGAAATTATTCCCCAACTTAGACTTTTACAGCGCGAGTGCCTACCACTTCATGGGCATTCCTACCCCCTTATTCACCCCCATATTCGTCATGTCCCGCATCACAGGCTGGGCAGCACATGTTATGGAACAACGTGGCAACAACAAATTAATCCGTCCTAGCGCGGAATACATCGGACCCGAAAGCCGTCCCTACGTCACGATAGACAAACGTTAATCTTATTTTCCCTCACCTCGCCTGACGCTCAAAAGGAATCGGGCAGCCATGAGGTGAGGGAAAAACCTTTTTATAGTAACCGTACCATAAAGTGATTTAAATTTAGGACTGGTAGTCCTCCGCATCGTTTTATAGTAACCTGAGTTTTGCAAGTTTTATAAAATAAAACCGAGACCTGCTAGGTTTTAAAAACCTAGCAGGTCTTTTTTTGTCTGAATCAGAATTAACAGAATTTTCAGAATTAGCAGAATTAAAAAGCATGATTAACCTTAATTTTTTGGTTTAAGGGGTTTAAATTCTGTTAATTCTGTTAATTCTGTTAATTCTGTTAATTCTGATTCAGACAAGCTGTTGTCTTTTTAAAAGAAAATCGCCAAACTCAGGTTAAATCTACCAATCGCTGAAGCTTAAGAAATTTAACCCGTTTTGTATTAAATATTACTTGCATCTGTTAATAACAACTGTTCACTTGGGATGGCATGAGCAGGGACTTTGCAGTCTTTACAAATTTTTTGGATATATTCAAGCTCATCTTTATCAAAAGAGCCATCGACACTGGCTAATTCTCGCATCACCCAAATAAAACCAATGGCTTCCTCTTGTGAAATAAACAAATCACTAAAAGATACTAACGCCCGTAAACGGTCTAGCATCGAGGAAAAAGTAGCAGGTAGTGGCTCATCTAAATCCAATGCTAACGCTACTTTAGTATCAGTAGATAATTCATTGTGTCCCAATATATAACGGTAAATAAAAATACGCTCAATGGGGGAAAAATCACCATCGCGATAGGCTAACGTTTTTAATATCGCAATTTTTCGGATAACTCGTTCTTGTGTTGCCGTATCTGCACCGCCTAAACGCTCTTCCAGTTTGTCTAATTTCCTGCCTTTCATAACGCCCATAATGGTTGCACCCAATGCCACACCACCCGCGCCAGAAATCACCGTTCCTATGCCCAAAAAGTCAAACATCCCCATGTTGATTAAACCCTCTTCATCTTTGTATTAAACAACTAGATTTTTAGAAAAATCATATTCTAATACAAAAAAAACAATAAAACAGTGTCTTAAAGCTAACTTAAGCAGATTAATAAAATTTAATAGCGAATCTAACAGCTTAAAAATAAAACCCTTCTTTTTCTCATCGAATTCTTATGACTACGGCAATCGCTTGAATTCAGATAGCCTATCCCTACTTAACGACACGTTTAATAATGATGTTATCGTTACTTAAGTTCCTGTCTTTCCCTTGATTTTAATAATTCATGAGATAGCTAAACAATGGAAACTACTGTAGAAATAAAACAATTAACGAAACAATTCGGCACGTTTACCGCCGTCGATAATATTTCGTTTCAAGTCCAACGTGGGGAGGTGCTCGGATTTTTAGGCCCTAATGGCGCGGGTAAATCCACCACCATGAAAATGATTACAGGGTTTTTAACGCCAACGGCTGGCACAGTATTAGTCGCTGGCGATGATATTTTAAAAAAACCGTTAGCGGTAAAACGTCGTATTGGCTATTTACCTGAAGGTGCGCCTGCCTATCCTGACATGACCCCTTTAGATTTTTTGGATTTCATCGCCGATATTCGCGGTTTTAAAGGCGTGGAAAAACGCCAACGTATCGATGAAACCATTGCACGGGTAAATTTAGAAGGCGTATTGCAACAACCGATTGAAACACTGTCAAAAGGCTTTAAACGCCGTGTGGGGTTAGCTCAAGCGATTTTACATGACCCTGAAGTCTTGATTTTAGACGAACCCACCGATGGATTAGACCCTAATCAAAAGCATGAAGTTCGTAGCTTAATCAAAACGATGGCGCAGGAAAAAGTCATTATTCTTTCTACCCACATTTTGGAAGAAGTCGATGCCGTGTGTAGTCGTGCCGTTATCATTGCGCGGGGTAAAATTCTGGCGGATGGTGTGCCTGAAGCCTTAGAGGCAAAATCACGTTATCACAATGCAGTAACGCTAACTTTACAGAAAAATCAATTATCTACTCAAAGTGTACGAGAGTCTTTACTCAGTATCGCCAGTATAGAAACCTTAGAACCTTTGGTTGAAACAGATGCGCTACTCAGTTACCAACTCTTTCCTAAAACGAATCAATCTATTATTACCGCAGTGAGCCAAAAAGCACACGAACAGCAATGGATTGTAGAAGAAATACATGCGGAAAGAGGGCGATTAAATGACGTTTTCCGTCAAATTACTACAGCAACCCATTAATTAAGCAGGAGGCTTGCATGTTGCACAATTTGCAGGTGGTCTTTAAGCGTGAGTTTAACAGCTATTTTGCCACCCCCATTGCCTATATTTTTATTATTATTTTCTTATTTTTAAGCGGTATTTTTACCTTCTATCTCGGCAATTTTTTTGCCCGTGGACAAGCAGATTTACAACCGTTTTTTATGTTTCATCCTTGGCTTTATCTGTTTTTAATTCCTGCACTTGCCATGCGTTTATGGGCGGAAGAGCGTAAAAGTGGCAATATTGAATTATTGTTGACTTTACCGATTACGATTACTGAAGCAGTCTTAGGTAAATTTCTGGCGGCATGGGCATTTACAGGGATTGCGCTATGTTTAACTTTCCCTTTCTGGCTCACCGTGAATTATCTCGGCAATCCTGATAACGGCGTGATTTTCGCCAGCTATTTGGGCAGTTTTCTCATGGCAGGCGCGTTTTTATCGATAGGCTCTTGCATGTCAGCCTTGACTAAAAATCAAGTGATTGCGTTTATATTAACGGCGGTTGTGTGTTTAGCCTTTATTCTCAGTGGCTTCCCGATGGTTTTAGACTTTTTTAACTGGGCTCCACAAATTATTGTCGAAACCATTAGCGCGTTTAGCTTTTTGACGCATTTCGATACGATAAGTAAAGGGATTATCGACATACGTGGTGTTATTTATTTCACTTCTCTCATTATTTTCTGGTTGTTTGCCACAGCAACCTTGATTGAAATGAAAAAAGCCGACTAGGAGTCTATACGCCATGAATAAACTTTTAACAACAACAGGGTTACTGCTGGGGCTTGCGCTACTGATTGCGGTCAATATCACCAGCAATACCGCATTAAAATCTGCCCGTTTAGATTTTACCGCAAATCAACTTTATACCTTATCGCAAGGCTCTAAAAATATTATTAATAGTTTACAAGAGCCGATAACTTTGCGTTTTTATCTCTCGGAAAAACTCGCTACCAATTTACCCAGCTTAAACAGCTATACGATTCGTGTCCGCGAATTATTGGAAGAATATCAACGTCTGTCTATGGGTAAAATTAATTTACAACTGATAGACCCAGAACCCTTTACGGAAGAGGAAGACCGCGCCGTTGGTTATGGATTGCAAGGTGTGCCGATTACTGATGATACCCTCTTTTATTTCGGTCTTGTTGGTACAAATGCCATCGGTACAGAGGAAGTTATCAGCTTTTTCCAACCAAATCGGGCTGAACTACTGGAATATGATTTAACCCAAATCATTTACCGTTTAGCCAACCCAAAACAAAAAGTCATTGGTTTAATGAGCAGTTTACCGATGCAAGGCAGTCGGATGCCCGCCTTTTTGCAACGCGGGGGGGCTGAACCTTGGATGATTTATGAACAAATCAGTAAATTGTTTGAAGTACGTCCTTTAGAAATGACCGTCGACAGTATTCCTGCTGATATTGACGTGTTGATGCTGGTACATCCGAAAAATTTAAGCGATGCCACTTTATACGCTTTAGACCAGTTCGTCTTACGTGGTGGGCGTTTACTCGCTTTTATCGACCCATTCTCCGAAGTCGAAACGCCACAAAATGACCCTAATAACCCCATGGCAGCGATGCAACAAGCGCGTAATTCCGCCTTACCACGTTTATTAGATAATTGGGGCGTGGAATTGGTAGAAAGTAAAGTTGTTGGTGATTTGAGTCTTGCGAAAAAAGTTCAAGCAGCGCGTGGTGGTCGTCCCATTATTATTGATTACCCTGTATGGATAGATTTAAACACGCCGAATTTTAATAGCGACGATGTTATCACGGCGAAATTAGACATGATTACCTTTGCATCAACAGGGATTTTGAAGAAAAAAGAGGGTGCGCAAACCCAAATCACCCCTTTAATTGAAACCAGCGATAAAGCCATGCAGATAGATTCTGCTCAATTGCAATTCATGTCCGACCCTACTAGCTTGGTGCAAAATTTTAAATCTGAAGGTAAATTTACCCTTGCTGTACGCATTACAGGCAAAGTAAAAACAGCGTTTCCCGACGGTAAGCCCCATGTTGAGAAGAAAGCCGAAGACCCTGCACAACCTGAAGCCGAGAAGAAAGACGATAAACCCGTCGAGCAACTCACTGAATCTAAAGATTCAATTAACGTGATTGTCGTCGCTGATACCGATTTATTAGATGACCAAATGTGGGTACGGGTGCAAAACTTTTTAGGTCAACGGGTTGCTATGCCTTTAGCCGCTAATGGCTCTTTTGTCACCAACGCGCTGGATAATTTATCAGGCAGTAATGATTTAATCAGCGTGCGCAATCGTGGCAGTTTTGCCCGCCCATTCACGCGGGTTGAAGCCTTAAAACAAGAGGCAGAAGCACAATTTTCACAAAAAGCCAAAGAGTTACAAGCGCGTTTAGAAGACACTGAAGCGCAATTGCGTAAACTCCAAGACCAACGCCAAGACGGCAATAAATTGGTATTAACAGCGGAACAACAGCAAGAAGTCGAACGCTTCCGCGCAGAAAAAGTCAAAATCCGTAAGGAATTACGCGATGTACAACATGAGTTGCAAAAAAACATTGAAGGTTTAGAAGCGGGATTGAAATTTATCAATATCGCATTTGTGCCTTTCCTCGTTGGTTTTGCAGGTATTTTCTTTGGTGTCTATCGCTTACGCCGTCGACAACAGCTGAAGCGTTAATTTAATCGTTTCGGAAAAATCGGCAGAAAGGGATAGGCAGACTTTAAAACTGCCTGTCCCACAATTATGCACAATTCACTTGCTTTTTAAGGATTTATTGCAATGAATATAAAAGGTTTAAGTATTCTTGCCGTCTTAACGGCAATTACCATTTTTTTTGCGGTACAACTCACACAACAAAAACATCAAGCTAATTCAACAGACAACAAACAAGCCAGTATCCTATTCCCTGATTTAATGTCTGTTATTAACGAAGTCAGCGAAATTGACATTAAAACTGCTGAACAAAGCATGACATTAAGCCGCTCTATCGATGGCTTATGGGGCATGAAAGAAAAAAGTAATTATCCTGCGGATTTAACCAAAGTGCGCAATGTCTTAATGGGCATCAGCCATTTAAAAGTCTTAGAACCAAAAACAGTTAATTCTGAATGGTACGATAAAATTGGCGTGGAAGATGTAACCGCGACTAATGCCAAATCGACCTTAATCACTTTGAAAAAGCCCGACGATTCTAGCGTTGCAAGCCTTTTAGTCGGTAATCAGCAACTGGCAAAAGCCGATAATACTCAACAAGAAATTTTCGTTCGTAAAGTCGGGGATAAACAAAGCTGGTTAGTGCAAGGCTCGCTACCCATTGAAAAAGCCCCACTGTCATGGATTTCTAAAGAACTCACTAATATTGCCCTGCAACGGATTCAATCCGTTGAGGTGACTCAGCCAGACGGGCAAAAAATTCAGATTAATAAAGTCAATGCCAATGATGAAAATTATCAACTTGCGACCCTGCCCGAAGGTGCACACGTCAGCCAGCCCAGCATGATTAATCAATTAGCCTCGACATTGAGCAATTTAACGTTAGACGATGTGATTGCCAGTAAAGAATTAAAAGGCGATGAAAAAACAGGCGTTACGGCGACATTCACCACGTTTGATGGTTTAAGCGTTACCTTAAAAACGGTGGAAAAAGACGGCAAACATTATGGACAATTTACCGTTAGTTTTAACGCGCCTGCTAAATCTGAGGAAACTGCTACAACGGATAAGACAGCGAAGGAAAGCACAGAAGCAGAAA
Source organism: Beggiatoa alba B18LD (assembly GCF_000245015.1). Taxonomy (NCBI): domain Bacteria; kingdom Pseudomonadati; phylum Pseudomonadota; class Gammaproteobacteria; order Thiotrichales; family Thiotrichaceae; genus Beggiatoa; species Beggiatoa alba. The sequence goes on from NZ_JH600070.1 coordinate 2,071,368, forward strand.
AAGATAAGCCTGACCCTGTGGAGTCTGCACGCAAAGAAGCCGAGAAATTGCAACAAACTTTAACAGGTTGGGCGTATGTCTTGCCTGAATATAAGATGGAGCGTTTATTAAAACCACAATCTGATTTTGTCAGCACAGAAGTCGCTCAAACCGCTGTTGGTGATGCTATTGGCGAACCTAGCACAACAGGCACACATCCGCTTGTTCCCGCTCCAAGTTTAGAAGAGTTAATGAAGCCGACGCATTAATTAACGCTAGTTTTGCGAGTTTTCTAAAATAACCTGAGTTCGGCGAGTTTCTTTTAAAAAGACAACAACTTGTCTGAATCAGAATTCACAGAATTTTCAGAATTAGCAGAATTAAAAAGCATGATTAACCTTAATTTTTTGGTTTAAGGGTTTTAAATTCTGAAAATTCTGTGAATTCTGATTCAGGCAAAAAAAGACCTGCTAAGTTTTCAAAACCTAGCAGGTCTTTTTTTACAAACGGGCTAATTTAAATTATTTCTTAGCAGCATCTTCTACGGCTTTACCTGTTGCTTGTACATCTTTGCCTGCGCCTGCAAGGGTATTGCAAGCAGCTAAAGAGCCAACCATGAATAACATAGCAACAGTCGCAATAATTTTTTTCATAACAATGCTCCTACAATCTGATTATGGTTTGATAATGATTACAAATATTCTACGGTCTTCAAGCAAATACTACCCAAGTTTATATAAATTGACAATCTACTGGTAAAAAAATCATGGATAATAAAGTTATATTATTTTGTATTTAAATGGTTATCATTAGGTAATCTGTTTTATGTTTTGAGTCACCTGTTCGATTTAAAGTTTCATCATTTGAGTTTGCCATGTTGTTAATAAAGATTGTCCTGGAATACCGACTAACATTACCGCATCTGTTAAAAGGTGCATTTCGACGGCACGTTGTGCTTGACCATAATGATTTTCTAATATTGTTGCATAGCGTTCAGTGAGTGCGTAAACCTGTTGGTTTTTTGAGCCTCGTAAACTTAATCCATCATTTTGTGTCGCAATATATAATCCATCTATTAATACATCTATTTGTGCTAATAAATCGGCAATGCTAGTTTGTGTTTTTGCTATTTTTTGTAGATGTTGCAGCGTGTAACCAGAGTAAACGATAACGCCTAAAGGTTTTATTTGTTTAACTTGATGTAATAGTAGGGCTAATGCTTCACTTTGGGCAAAAGGTTCTCCGCCTGATAGGGTGATTCCTTCAATATTGGGTGTTGCCACGATTTGAGCAACCAGCTCATCAGTATTCATCAATGTTCCCCCTGTCATACTCAGGGCATCAGGGGTCATACAGCCTTCACAGTGAAAAGGACATCCTTGCACCCAGATAGCAAACCGCAAAAAAGGGCCTAAAACGCGTGTTTGTGGAATTAATGCGTAAATCCGTAAATTGGTCATAGTCGCAAATAGGTATAATGATAGAAATTAGGTGACTGCTATCTGATAATTAATGCTGTGTAGGAACACTATTAGCGTGATGATATTCTTTTCAACCGTTCACAAAAGCATATAATGTTTTAGGTAGTGGTATTATGTAATCAGTAAAATTAAGTTTTAATTCTCATCAAGGATAACGATGACTCCTTATAAACGCTTGGTCGATGGCATAAAAAAAATATTAAAGTCTTTTGAACCGTCTGAAGTTAAACCGCAGACGGCAATATCTACCATTGTCGATACTCAAACTTCTACGCCTGTCCGCATTCCACGTTCAGCCCATACTTTGTCACGGAAGCATATTAGTAAATCTGCTTTAAAAGTGTTGTATCAGTTACAAAGTGCGGGATTTCAGGCTTATATTGTGGGCGGTGGTGTTCGTGATGTTTTGCTGGGTAAACAACCAAAAGATTTTGATGTTGTTACTAATGCGTTGCCTGAACAAGTGAAAGGGGTTTTTCGTAATTGTCGTTTGATTGGTCGTCGCTTTGTTTTAGCACATGTTTATTTTGGACAAGAAATTGTCGAAGTAGCCACTTTTAGGGCTAGTCATCATCATCAAAGTGAGGGCAATGAGCGGGTTATCGAAGACGGGCGAATTGTGCGTGACAATATGTATGGCACAACCGTTGATGAGGATGCGAACCGCCGAGATTTTACTTTTAACGCTTTATACTATGATATCAGTGACTTTTCTATCTTAGATTATGCTAAGGGGATGGCAGATTTAGAGGCGGGCATTGTTCGTTTAATTGGCGACCCGATGTTGCGTTATCAAGAAGACCCTGTACGGATGTTGCGGGCGGTGCGTTTTGCTGCAAAATTAGATTTTACGATAGAAGCAAGTGCAGCTGAACCGATTCCTCAACTAGGTGGATTATTAGCGGATGTCCCTTCTGCCCGCCTTTATGATGAAGTTTTAAAACTGTTTCTCAGTGGTCATGGGTTGAAATCCTTTCGTTATTTGCGCCAATATCACTTATTTGAACATTTGTTTCAGCAAACACATGATTGTATGCTTGAAAATCCGAAAGTATTGGCAATGATTGAGCAAGTTTTAAGCAATACCGATGAGCGTGTTGCTAAACAACAATCGGTTAATCCTGCATTTTTATTCGCCGCCTTACTTTGGTCGCCGATTCTGCATGTTTTGCCTTATCACCGTGAAGAAGGATTAAGCGAGCAAGATTGTCTGATTAATGCGATACAGCGGGTTATGAATAAGCAAGTTAAACAAGTCGCCATTCCGAAGCGTATCAGTGTGACGATGCAAGAGATTTGGTTAATGCAACCCCGTTTATTGCAACGTAAAAATAAACGTAAGCGTTTATTATTGATTGAACATCCGCGTTTTCGGGCTGCTTATGATTTTCTTGCCTTGCGTGGTGTTTTAGATGAGGAGGCTCGAGAAGGTGCAGATTGGTGGACACAAGTTTTAAAAAATGAAGCGCAACCTATCGTTAATGCTCACGCGCCTGCACTCCCTCATGTTGCTGAAGAAACCCCTGTCGATTTAGAAAAAGAAGAGCTTGCAACAGGGCAAATCACAACCCATCATCCAAATATTCATAAGCAACCACATCATAACCGTAGAAAACGCCGTTTTTACCGACGCAAGAACGACAACCCGTCACATACTGAATCATAAGGCGACGATGGAACAATATAGTACCGCTTACATTGGGCTAGGCAGTAATTTGGCTGAACCTATTCAACAAATACAACAAGCATTACAAACACTAGCAAGCTTACCGCAGACACAACTACGCAAACATTCCTCCCTGTATCGGAGTAAACCACTCGCAGGAATGGTACAACCTGACTATATCAACGCGGTTGCTGTTTTAGAAACCCAACTCCCCCCCTATCTCTTATTAGAACATCTACAAACTGTAGAAAATCAACAAGGACGGGTACGCACTGGCGAACGATGGGGGGCGCGTACACTAGATTTAGACATCTTACTCTACGATCAATTACAATCCAGCGACCCGCGTTTATGTCTGCCACATCTAGGGCTGACCCAACGGGCGTTTGTGTTATACCCGCTCTATGAATGTGAACCTTTACTCACACTCCCAGACGGCACAAAATTGGTTACATTATTACAGCATTGTCCGATGGATGGCTTACATAGGATAGAAAACTAATGCCACGTTTATCACTCAATCACTTTCGCAAATTAAAACGCCAAGGCGAAAAATTTGCCTCACTGACTGCTTACGATGCGAGCTTTGCCCGTGTTATAGAAGAAGCGGGAATAGAACTTGTCTTAGTGGGAGATTCACTGGGCATGGTGATTCAAGGGCATGAAAGTACGCTTCCAGTCTCCATAGAAGAGATGATTTATCATTCACAACAAGTGCATCGTGGCAGTGATAAAATGCTCCTCATGGTCGACATGCCTTTTATGAGCTATGCAACCCCAGACACCGCATTACACAATGCCGCCCGCTTAATGCGTGAAGGCTATGCACAAATTGTCAAACTAGAAGGGGGAACTTGGCTTGCTGACACCGTCAAACTACTCACAGAGCGCGGTATTCCCGTTTGTGCCCACTTAGGACTGATGCCACAATCTGTCCATCAACTCGGTGGCTATGTGGTACAAGGACGAGCAGCAGATGATGCAGAACGTTTGCGTCAAGATGCACTCGCATTACAAGCCGCTGGGGCATCTATGCTCTTATTAGAATGTATCCCTGGAAAATTAGCAGCAGAAATTACCCAATTATTAACAATTCCTGTGATTGGGATTGGTGCAGGGGCTGACTGTGACGGACAAATTTTAGTCCTTTATGACATGTTAGGACTCACTGCGAAACCGCCCTCTTTTTCTAAAAACTTTTTATTAGAACAAGCGGATATTCAAGCCGCAATTATATCCTACACACAAGCAGTGAAAAATAAGACATTCCCCACCCCAGAGCAAACATTTAGCTAATCCCATTTCAGAGAGCGACCCAGACTTAAACCGTCGCTCTCCCTGCGCAATTATCCCCAAATAACAGCCACATTATTTATTTTTTAGGGCAAGTTGGCACTGTCTGACAACCGCAACCCTGCGCATCAAAAAATGGATAATAACCTTTTTCACATTTAAAATTAGTAGTTTGACAGGCATTAATATCATTTAATAAATAACGTCTCCGTGGTTTTAATGCTGTTTCTAATAAATATCCACTGTTTACGGCTCGCGTCGCTAAAACACCTGTTGTCATTCCTTCACAATCTGTCATATTAATACGCTGACAGCCACAGCCCTGTTGGTCAAAAAAAGGATAAAATCCTTCACGGCATTGAAACTCTAACGTTGCACAACCTTGTACATCTGTACTGTAATACGGTGGCGCAGACTTCAGCACCGTTTGAGCTGCCTCACAACCACACCCTTGTGCATCAAAAAAAGGCTGTTGTTGTTCAGGGCAAATAAAGCGCAATGTTTCACACTGTAACGCATCATTACTGATATAAGTACGTTCATCTGCAATGGCATAACGACCACTGCTAAACACTAACCCTAAAAAAAGTAAAAACAATAAATTTAATCGTATCATCATGATATTTATTCATTCAGTCCAGAAATTGAAAAATAGGAAAGAGCTTCAGTGCATGGATGAATCACAAATGTTGAAATGAGCTTGTATCCTTGTTTTTTTAGAACTACTGTTTACTTAGCATGATTTAGCTCAATAAAACATGAACCCCTATCATAAATAAACGCGCCTATGTCAAGCAAACAAAAACCAAGCATTATCTAAATAGAACCAATTGCACACTGTAAAAAGATTTATAGGTTGCCATTCTCTTAAATTTAGCTATCGCCCCTGTTCTATAACTTCTTGAAACCATGTTTTCACTAATTTTTATTATAAAAATACGAATAGATTAAATCACGACGCACAACGGTTTGCGGGAGAAAAGGGAATGAAATCTCTCAAGTTTAAATTATCACTAATATCAATAATATTTGTATCAATCAGTGTTTTAATTGCTATTTATTTACTCAATCGCTCTTATTATCAAACAATGAATATTTTTGCAGAGCGAGCCATTTTACATGCAGAAGAATCTTTTAAAAATTTACAAAAAAATGATATAGAAAAATTATCAGCAACATTATTAAGTGTTTTAGACAATCCTACCTTTCAAGAAGCCTTTCAACAAAAAGACCGTCATACACTCTATAAACTCGCTTCTCCTCTCTTTGAACAATTAAAACATCGTTATCGTATTACACACTGGTATTTTCACCTGCCTGAAGCCTTTAAAACAGTATTTTTACGTGTGCATAACCCTGATTTATATGGTGATATAATTCAACGTGCAACATATCGTCAATCAGTATTAACAAAAGATTTCGGCATAGGCATAGAGTTGGGCAAAACCGCTTTTGCATTGCGTGTGGTACATCCTTATTACATCAATAACACCCTAGTCGGCTATGTAGAATTAGGCGAAGAAATTGATCATTTTCTGGTGGCAATGAAAGACCAAACAGGGGATGAATACAGTATTTTCGCTTATAAACAATTTATTGATGAACAAGCATGGCAAACGTTACAAAAAAATAAACGTGTCAGAAATAACTGGGCAGACAATTCTGATGTGCTCTTGATTGACAGCACAACACAAGATACACAATTGCATGGCGTGAGTGAAAAATTAACGGTATTACCCAATAAAGCCGTTTCTTTGGGGATAAAAGAGCTAGACAACGGCGAAATTTACGCAACAGGGATTTTTCCCATTTATGATGTATCTCAACAACAAGTAGGCGGTATTTATGTATTTCATAATTTAACTAAGCTACATCATTCGTTTTTTTTAACACAATGGCATTTAATTACCTTCGGTATTATCAGCATTATTCTAACTTCTATTGTTTTATATATTCTGATTAATCATTTTACTAAAGCACCAATTCAACAATTAAAAACCATCTCACAAGCCTTAGAATGCCTAAATAGTGGCGATTTCAACCATCAAGTTGATGAAAGTTCGTTTCAAGAATTAGGCGAGTTTTCGCGCGTTTTTGAACAAGTACGTTCTAATTTACGAAAAACCATACAAAAACTACGCGCTGAAATACAAGAACGTGAAACGACACAAAAACAATTAGAAATGTCACAAACTGAATTAGAGCAACGAGTGATAGACAGAACACGCGCTTTAACCTTAGCAACCACCGCCGCAGAACAAGCCCGCGAAAGTGTCGAACTGATTAATCAAGAACTGCGTGAAAGTGAATCATTATTACGCTCTGTTTTAGAAAACTCTGCGTTAGCGATTGATTTCGTAGATACGAATGGACGATTTTTCGACTGCAACCCCGCCTTTGAACGGTTATTAGGCTATGAACGCAAAGAACTTTTTCGAATGAATTTATCAGAAGTTACCTATCCACCTGATATTGATAAATCTGTCGACCAATATAAATCTATGATTGCCGGTGAGTTTGATACATATCAATTAGAAAAACGCTTTATTCACAAACAAGGCTATTTAATTTGGGCAACTGTCACGGTTTCTTTAATCCGTGATAAAGATGGCAAGCCTCATTTTGCTGTGGGAATGCTGGAAAATATTACCGAACGCAAACGCGGCGAAGAATTATTAAAGGAAAAACTAGCTGTTATATCCAGCTTTAAAGCCTTAGCAGATAATACCAGCGATTTCATCAGCTATAGCGATTTATACGGACATATTCAATATATTAACCCCGCGGGGTTGCGAATGATTGGGCGTAATGGTATCAATCCAAAAGATATTTCACTACACGACTATTTGCCCGAAACGCTCGTTGAACAGTTAGCAGAGGACTATATTCCAACAGCAATAGAACAAGGGATTTGGGCGGGTGAACATTGCTTTCAACAAAGCGATGGCACATTAATTCCTGTTTCACAAGTCATTATGCCGTTATTAGATGATAATCGCGAATTAATTGGCGTAGGAACAATTGCCCGCGACATTAGCGAACGTAAACATATAGAAGAAGAGCTAAAACGTGCTAAAGAACACGCAGAAACGGCAAATAGAGCAAAAAGTGCTTTCTTAGCCAATATGAGCCACGAGTTAAGAACACCACTTAATGGTATTTTAGGATACGCCCAAATTTTACAACGTGATAAAACCCTAAGTACGCAACAATTAGACGGAATTAATATTATCCAACGCTCAGGCGATTACTTACTGACACTGATTAATGATGTTCTTGATTTATCTAAGATTGAAGCGAATCGTATAGAACTTTACGAAACTGATATTCAATTTGGTGGCTTTTTAGAAGGAATTACTGATTTATTCAAAATGCGAGCCGCGCAAAAAGGGATTGCCTTTAATTTTTCCGCAATTTCAGTGTTACCTAATACCATTCATAGCGATGAAAAACGCTTGCGCCAAATACTGATTAATATCATTGGCAATGCGATTAAATTTACAGAAGTCGGTGTCGTTGACTTTATTGTGAGTTTTACCGAATCTCAACAACTCTGTTTCACCATTCAAGATACAGGCGTTGGCATTAAAGCAGAAGACTTAAATAAAATTTTTAATCCATTCCAACAAGTCGGCGAAGAAAAATTCCGCGCAGAAGGAACAGGCTTAGGACTCGCAATTACCAAACGACTGGTTGAAATGATGGGCGGGAATTTAACCGTTAATAGCGAACTCGGACAAGGTAGCTGTTTTATCATTAATCTCCCTGTTCAACTGGGAAATACAGAAGATTTCTTGCAAAGTGGGGATAAAACACAACAAATTATCGGATTTCAAGAAGCACCAAAAACAGCACTGATTATTGATAACTTAAAAGAAAACTGTGAAGTGCTGCGTAGCCTACTCAATCCTATCGGTTTTGAAACCTTAGAAGCCTATCATGCCGAAGAAGGCTTAACGCTTGCACTGACACATTCACCACACATTATTTTAATGGAAGCCATTTTACCTGAAAAAAATGGGTTATCGTTGATTAAAACCTTTAAAACACATCCACATTTACAACAAACGCCACTTGTCGTTATCTCTGCCAGCGTGTTTGAACAAGACCAACACCAATATCAACAAGCAGGTTGTGATGCCTTTATTCCTAAACCCATCCATGTAAAAGAACTATTTAATACGGTAGAAAAACTCCTAAATATTCACTGGATATATTCATCTGACGTAAAAACGGTGGCAAATAACATTCCCATTGAAGATATTTGCTTACCAAATCAGCAACAAATACAACGCCTACATGAGTTGGCAATGCTTGGAGATGTCGGCGGGGTACAACAGTATTTAACAGAATTAGAAACTGAACCCCAATTGCAAGCCTTTATCTTACGGGCAAGGTCTTTAGCAAAAGAATTTCAACTGGATGAAATCATCGATTTATTAAAAATAAATCATTGAGTTTTGATAATTCTCCATATTGTAATATTCCAAAAAGCTTTATTTTTTGGCAAATGGCTATATTTTCCACCGTAATGTTGTTACTGGCATTTATTTTAATGAAAATGATAAGGAAACTAACAATGCTATCTTACAGAACACCCACCGTTGCTTTCACATTAACGGCATTAGTCACAAGCGTCGCTACCCCAGTCGCGTGGGCAGATATACCTCAAGGCTTTATTTCTCCTAAACATGAAATCCAACTGCAAAATATGACCCCTGCGGTTAAAAACTTCACCATTCAAACACGCGGTTCTGTATTGGTCGAATCCCAATTAAATACCGTGCAACAAATGGTCAGAGACATTATCCGTACCAGTAAAATCAATGTAGTACAAGTTCCTGTTTCAGGCGAAGCAAATGTAACATCAGGTAGCAAAGTCTATGAAAACTTAGAAATCCTGATTGCTATGACCCGCCCTGAAGCAGATGGAATGCCCTACAAGGTCGACATCACCTTACAAGAAGCGGGCGCAACCGCAACAACAGAGCCAGCCCAAGCGTTTGACTACGATATCAACAATCCAATGCCATTTAAACAAGCCTTACAAGCTTACCTAGTCAAAAACCTGAATTTAACCCCCCTAGATGGTTCTGCCCTACCAGAGCCAACAACACCCAGCACACCCGCAAAAACAACTCCTGTTGCTGAAAAAGCCATGAGTTCTGCACCTGCAACGCCTGTTGTCAACCAACCCAGCACAACGGCTGTTTATACCGATACCCCTCCTGGCACAGTTTCGGGTAAAAACGAAGTGCAATTGCAAAATGTTAGCCCCTCAGTAAAATCCATTAACATCAAAACACAAGGGTCTGTACTTGTTCAAGAGCAGTTAAACACCGTTAGCGACATGGTACGTAGTACGATTCATAACTCTAAATTACGGGTTGAACGTGCAATGGTTTCTGGTGACATGAATGTTGTCTCTGGTGCAAAGGTTTATGAAAACTTAGAAATTGTTGTTGCGGTAGAACGTCCTGAAAGTGATGGAAAACCCTATAAAGTCGGGATTACATTACAAGAAGCAGGTGCGTCAGGCACACCCGAATTATTTGATTACTATCCTGAAAAAGCTGACGTTTTTAAAACCTCTTTAGAAGCCTATTTAATGAAAAATTTGGACTTACGCCCTCGTTAATCATTGCAGTATCCTTGTTGAACCTCAAATAAAAAAAGGAGCGTGTGAATATACACTCTCCTTTTTTTGTCTAATCCTTTTTTGACTTAGCAAACCTTAATAACTTGAGTTCTGCAAATTATTTTAAAGAAACAATGACTTGTCTGAGTCAGAATTCACAAAATTTTCAGAATTAGCAGAATTAAAAAGCATGATTCATCTTACTTTTTGGTTTAAGGGTTTTAAATTCCGCTAATTCTGTTAATTCTGAAAATCCTGATTCAGACAATATTTTAATCTTGTCTGGTGAATTCCGATGAAAAACAAGAGAGTAATCTCTGCCAGACCTGCTAGGTTTTGAAAATCTAGCAGGTCTTTTTTTGTCTGAATCAGAATTCACAGAATTTTCAGAATTAGCAGAATTAAAAACATAATTTTTTATTCTTTTAATTTTCTTGTCTTTTTAATTCTGAAAATTCTGATTCAGACAAGCTGTTGTCTTTTTAAAAGAAACTCGCCGAACTCAAGTTATAATACGTTTGCTATATAAACCAACAAAAAACCCCTTTTTTGGATGAAAAAAGGGGGTTTTTAGGTATTGCTTTAACCAGCTAATATTAAATGATTTATTGAATAGTTTCATTTAAGTTCATAGGCTCTACAGGTAAGCCTATTTGTGCCCACGCAACAATACCGCCTTTTAAATTAAAGATGCGTTTATACCCTTTTTGCATGAGAAACATGCAGGCTTGCCATGAGCGGTTGCCTGTACGGCAATAAATAACAACATCGTCATCTTGAGGAATATCATTGATGCGTAAGGGTAGCACTGTGAGTGGCATAGGTTCGCCTTTTGCGATAGAGGCTTGCATCATTTCTTGAGGGGTACGGACATCGATGAGTCTGGGAGGAGTGTCCGATGCTAACCACTCGGATAATTCACGAGAATCAATTTCTTTTACTAACATGGTCATTAATCAGCCTTTTTTCCTACGGGTTTAAAAAATTATAACGATTTCACTGTTGTTTCAGCGGGTTGTAATTGCCATTGTGAGATGACAATTTTTACAGTGAATTGGTTGTTTGTGAGTGTTAGTTTTGTGGGTAGAACATACCCATTAAAGCTGTCATAGCGTTCGTAACGAATGCCCCAATTGGCTTGTTGGAGTTGGGATAATCGTCCTGCGTCATCGAGTTCATAGGTATTCGTGACTAAATCCCCATAGGATAAGCCACGAATCCAATAATATAAATTACTGACAGGTAAAGGTAAATGTGTAACTTCTTCTATTAAGGTATCAGGGTCTTGTGCGGTGTAGGTTTCATTTTCTGAAGTCTTTAACGTCACTTGTTGAGGACTACCTTGTAGAAGTAACGCGCCTTGTCCTGTTGGAGTGTTAAAGCGTAGTTCATAATCCGTTTTGTTTTGTGTCCAATAGGTGTTTGCTGTCCAGTTGTCGCTATCGGTTTGTATGGCAATTCGTCCTGTAATCCGCCATGTTTTGATAGCATTTAACCGTGTTTGATGTTGCTGCCATTGTGCCAGCTGGGTGGCGGTTGGGGGTTTAAAATTGATACCAGCGCACCCAGCAAATAGGCTAAAAAACAGGCATAAAAATGGTATAAAACGGGGTTGTATCATGGTAAAAAACGGTTAATGACTTCTTTAAGAAATTTGTCTTCTGGGAAGGTTTGTGTTGCTTTTTCCCAAACTTGTTTCGCGCCTTCTTTATCACCACTGACCCATAAGACTTCGCCAAGGTGTGCGGCAATTTCGGGGTCATCTTTTTGTTGTTGGGCTTTGCGTAATTCTGCAATGGCTTCAGGGTAACGCCCTAAGCGATATAAAACCCAGCCATGACTATCTAGGATGTAGTGGCTATTTGGAGAGAGGTTTAGGGCTTTTTTAATTAATTCATAGGCTTCTTCGTAGCGGTTTGTGTGGTCTGCGAGGGTAAAACCTAATGAGTTGTAGGCATGTGCGTTTTCTGGGTCTAATTCAATAATTTGACGGAAATCCTTCTCCATTTGGACGAGGTCATTCATTTTGATGGCGAGCATACCGCGTTGATAAAGGCTGTCGGTATTAGTCGGTGCGAGGGCAACAACACGATTATAAGTTGCCATTGCATCTTGATAACGTTCTTTTTCTGCGTAGAGTTCTGCCTCAAAACGGAGCAGTTGTAAACTGTCTTCTTCCTGTTCTGTTGGCACATTGCGCAGGTATTCTACAGCCGCGTTTAAATTACCTTGTTCTGAGAGTACCAACGCGATGCGCATTTGAGCTGTTAGGAAGTTATCTCCCGATTTAATTTTTTTATACCATGTCAGGGCTGTATCCCAATTTTTGGCTTTTTCTTCAACTTGTCCAAGATAGTAGTAAGCGATATCTGCTTGTTCTGCCTGTTTTTGTAAATCGGTGAAGAATTGGCGAGCTTCATCCAATTTATTGAGTTGTAACGCAAGAATACCTAAAGGAAATAGGACATCTTCAGGGCGGGGAAAAGTGGCTTGTATGCGTTTAAAGGCTTCAAAGGCTTTTTCATATTGTTCTCCGCTGGCTAACATGCGGGCATAAATGTAGCCGAAATCTGTTCTATTAGGATAAGCAGTGGCTGCTTTTTCCATCCATGCAAGGGCTTCTGTTTCACGGTTTTGTTTTTGCAAAACGTGGGCATAGAGCGGTATCGCTTGCTCGTGGGTGGGGTCAGCATTCAGAATTTTTTGCAAAACCGTAATGGCTTTATCTAACTCATTACTGGCTATCAGTAGATTGGTATAACTGAGTAAAATCTGAGGATTATCGGGACGACGTTCAACGAGTTTTTCAATGAGTGCGCGGGCACTGTCTTTGCCTTTGCGTTGTTCAAGCATGGCTAGAATCATTTCTAAACGATGCTGTTGATTACCTTGAGCATTATCGAGCATGGATTCTAAATAATGTAAGGCTTCGTCAGTCCGTTCTTGTTGTAGAAGAATTGTTCCTAAGGCTTGGTAGGCATCAGGACTATTTGGTGCGAGTTTTAACCATAAATTGGCGGCTTGAACGGCAAGTTCATAGGCGCGGGAAAAAAGCGCGGTTTGGGTGGCACGGGCGGCAAATTCGGGGTCTTTGGTTTTTTCAGCAAGGTTGAGATAACTTTGTGCAGATAAACTGTACTCTCCACGTTGTCTGGCAACTTCTCCGACTAATACATCATACATTGCTTCTTCTTGTTGAGAGGCAAACTCAGGGCTAGGCGGTAAAGTAGCGGCTAAGGTCGGGGATGGGTTAAGTGTATCCTGCCCTGCGTCCGCTGTTGCTTGTGCAGTGAGTTGATTCGCACAGCCAACCATGAGAAAAGCCAAACTCAGCATTTTTATATTTTTATAGATTTTCATCACAACCAATACTCCAAAACAGTCATCGATATGATTACAAGTGATTCAATATAGAGCGTTTAAACCTTGTCTTGATGAAGAACAAGTAATCCGAATTTTTAGCAATATTACACAAGCGGCATTGAATATGCGATAAATAAACATTTATTCAAAGAAAGTTATTCATTGTTGCTGGTGAATGGGTTTGTTTGCTAACTTATTAAATATAAGGTGATAATAAATGAATCTTGTGTTTAAGGTAGCTATCAGTAAGCATAGCGATACTTTTATGCTTTTGTCGCTTAAGAAAGGTTAATCAATGATTACCAAATATTAACCTGCTGGGGTATTTTCTTTATTTTATTTAATTGGCTAATTTCATGATGCGTATTGTTATTTTTTTGTGTTTTCTAATCCCTATCAAGGTATTTTCGACAGAAGCAGTCACAGCGCAAGATGTTGGTGCTTTGTATATATATCAAGTTAAAGCGGATATAAATGAGGTCAAATCAGCCATAGAAATGGCAATTGTTAATCAAGGCTTACTGATTAGCAACACTTTACATCTGAGTGACATGTTGAACCGTACAGGACAAGAATTAGGCTTTACAACGCCTGTTTATCAATTTGCGGAAGCCGTTGAATTTTGTAGTGCAAAATTGGCTCATCAGATGGCACAGTTACATCCCGCTAACCTTGCAACCTGTCCCCTAACAATCAGTTTTTATACAACGCCTGATGATAATAAGATGGTCTCGATTGCCTTTCGCAAGGTTCAATTAATCGGTGAATCCGCAACCGTTACAGCGGTGAGTCAAGCAGTGACACAATTGCTAAAAACAATTATTGATGAGGCGATAGATGGTTTATAAAACAATAAACTAATCATTTAATAATCCTATGACAACTCAGCAATCTCCTGAAACACCTCATGAAAAAGAGAGCAAACAATCTGTTGATTCAACAGCTTGTTTACAAGTGTTATTGAATAATTTACATCCCGTTCTGGAGTCGTTACAAAATGATGTAAATTCACGCAGTCAACGTTATGTTTTATTTCAAGAAATACTATATGTCGTTGCGACGATTACCGCCTTTTTAATTGGCTATCTATTCTACCTTGTGTATATGGTCACAATGGATATGCACAAATTAACTGACTATATGGAAACTGTTTCCACGCATTTTGTAGCAATGTCTAAAAATGTAGAAGAGATGCGAACCGAAATGCGAACCATCACCCAGCATAGTGGACAAGTCTCTTCGCTCATGTCCAATATGGAACAGACGATGAAAAATATACAAACAACGATGGGGCAAATGCAGACGACTATGCACACAATGGCGGGTGCTATCACACATATAGATCAAAACATTACTGCCAATTTAGGGGGGATGCAAACGAATTTGCATGATATTAATCAACGGATGACTACATTAACCGAACATATAGGACAAATTCGGACAGAAATGCAAGAAATTCGAACTAATACCAACGCAATCAGTTTTAATCTGCGTCAAATGACAACCGACATGAATGTCTTAACGCGCAGTATAACCCCGCTTGTTCAACGGTTTAATAACCTTCCGTGGTCTATGATGCCCAGCGGAATGCCGATGTTTCCGTTTTTTTAAATAACCTGTAACAAAAGACCTGCTAGGTTTTTAAAAAACTAGTAGGTCTTTTGTTGTCTGAATCAGAATTCACAGAATTTTCAGAATTAAAAAGCGTGATTCACCTTAAACTTTTGGTTTAAAAGTTTTAAATCCTGTTAATTCTGAAAATCTTGATTCAGACAAGCTGTTGTCTTTTTTAAAAGAAATTCGCCAAACTCAGGTTTTTTATTCCGCCGTGCGTACTGTTCCACGAAATAACAATAAACGCACTTTTACGCGGTCATTCGCACGCAGTCGTTCAATTGTACTGGTAGCGACTTGTACACTATAACGGTTGTATAAATCGGCGAGCCATTGCGATAATGCGGAAAAACTCACATCATCAAATAGGACTCGTACACTATCATCGCCTTGTGGTTCAATCCGTTTTGGCACTTTGGCTAAAGCACTTTGATTTAATGCGGTATCAACCGCACTGAGTAAAGATTGATTTTGTCCCGTGTTTGCCTGTGGACTGCTCGTTGTTTGTTGGCGTAATTGCCGAATTTCATTGGCAGCATTTTGCATCCACGCTAAATTGGCTTGTTGGGCAATCACGCTGTTAGTAAGGTCTTGCTGATTCATCACCAGCGGTCGCCACACTAAGGCGTAAATCAGCATAACAACGCTGATAATCGCGCCGAGAATTAGAATATAACGTTCTCGTGTTTCTAATTGTTTAAACCATTGCATGATATTTCACTGAGTTAATTTAACCTGAGTTTTACGAGTTTCTTTTAAAAAAAGACAACAGCTTGTCTGAATCAGGATTCACAGGATTTTCAGGATTAAAAAGCGTGATTCACCTGACTTTTTGGTTTGAGGGTTTTAGATTCTGTTATAGTAAACGTACCATAAAATGATTTAAATTTAGAACTGGCAGTCTTCCACATTGTTTTATAGTGTGTTTACTCTAATCGCTCAATTTCTTCGCGTGTTAAGCCCGTCGCAACCATAATGAGTTCAAGAGGAGCATTGCTTTGCTTTAGTGCTATTGCGACTTTTATTCTTTCTTGTGCAATTTTTATTCTTTCTTGTTCAATCCCTTGCTCAATTCCTTTTTTAACCCCTTGTTCAATCCCAATCTCAATGCCCTTCTCCAGACCTATTTCAATTCCTTCCTGTTTAGCCGTATCAAGCACATTGATAAAATCGCGGTAGTATTTCAAACTCAATTCATACGCATGGCGGTCTTCATAACTCATATTCGCTAATTTCGCTAACGCAAAAGCGTCTTCGATAATATCGCCTTGAAATTCTCTCGGCATATCGTCAAATGTCACTAATTCACGGAGAAAATATAACCACCATTCCAAATGGTTCGCTAATTCGGATTCTTGTTTTTTGAATTTCGCCATTTCTATGTAAATGAAGTTCAATTTCTTAAACATCACTTCTTTACTGTAAATATCGGTTATTTGTCCGAAATGTAAGTAACGCTCATCGGGAAAGCTGGCTAAGGAGAAGTCTAAAATGCCAATGAAATAAATCGGGGTTAATTCAAAATCCCATTTGCCTTTTTTGGCTTGGTCTTGAATTAAGAAGCTGGCGTAATAGGTAGCGCGGTCTTGAAAGTGTTCTTGTTTCGCACGTTGTAATTCAACAATGAATTCCTGATTTTTTTCATCACGGCAATAAATATCGAAGATGGCACGTCGGTCTTCTTCTAACATGCCGAGCTTTTCAATATTTTTAAATTCTAAGCTGACAATTTTGTGTTTTATCGGTAATAAATCATTGAGGAAGCTGATGAGTAGGGGTTTACTTTCTTCACTACCGAAGATTTTTTTAAAGCCAAAATCGGTGAAGGGGTTGATGAATGTGCCTAGAGATTTGTCGGTCATGTTGATGCGTCCTCATGCTTGGGAAGATATAGTAAACGTATCATAAAATTATTTAAATTGGGGTTTAAATTCTGTTAATCCTGAAAATCCTGATTCAGACAATGTTTTTAATCTTGTCTAGTCAGAAATTTTCGCATGTTCCGACAGAGCTGCTAGGTTTTCAAAACCTAGCAGGTCTTTATTTTATTTTATAAAATCTCGCCGAACTCAGGTTAGGTTAATTTAATATCTGTCCAAACTAAAAAATGGTCGGAACAAGTGACTAAAGGGGCGTCAGTATCAGGGGCGACAGGGGCAAAAATACCTGATTGTTGTACCCATAAAGAACGTGAGGGCAGGATATAGTCAACCCGTAAACCCCATGTACTTGTCTGCATTTGCGCCCGTTGCACTCGTGCATTGACAGCAAGCGATAACTGCGGGCGTTTAGGGACATGTATGCCAAGCGTGCAAGTAGGATTCATGCGTGGATGTCGTAATAGTTGCGTCATTGCTCCGCGTAAACTGTTCCCAATAAACGGGTCAGCGTTCATGTCTCCCATTAAAACGAATTTTTCCCGACTACTCAAGCCACCTCGATGACCTTTATCATCATATAAATAATGAGCTTGTTCACCATCCGTTAAATAATCTGCCCATAAACGCAATTCATCGTAATTACGGCAACGATTGCGTTGTGGCACACCATCATCAATCGGCGGGGTAGGGTGGGCAATGAGTAAATGAATGATGCCTGTTGGGAGTTCAACGGGAATATCAACATGATTTTTGGAGGATAGACGCATAATGTCTAAAGCAGCAGCGTTAAAATAATCCGTTCCATCCGCTCTTTTTGGCAATTTTGCGTGTGGCATATCGCGCCATAAAAAATACTGAAAACTTCGCATCTTATCCAATTGCAGGGGAAATTTTGCCAGTAGCGCAAAGGCATATTGTCCCGCAAATGTGCCAAAGCCAAACGCATCATGTGGACTGTCTAGCCGTCCATCGCCATCTAAATCTAATCCGCTCAGAATCCCTGTATTGGAGGGTATAGCATAACGATAAGGATAAAAAACGGGATGTCCTTCTGGCTGTTGCGGATGATTTAAATAGTTTTCTTGAAAATACGTTAAATTCTGTTGATTCTCGGCATAATCAAATTCTTGTAAGAGTAAAATATCAGGGTTTACCCGCTGAATAATGCCCGCAACTTGGGATAATTGTGGATGTTCACAAACTTGCAATTCGCTGGTTAATTGCCCCGCATTTGGACGAAACAGCGAGGCGTTAAACGTTGCAAAACGCACAGGGCGGGCTTTAGGCATCACTTGTGTTGTGAACACAACTATTTAACCCACCACGTTGCTAGCATCCAATCAATTGATTGATAATACAAGGGACTTTTAGCAGGTTTGCCGAATTTATTCCAATAAGCGACTCGATGCACATTGGTGTACCAATTGGGGAGCACATATTCACCTTGTAATAAGATACGGTCTAGTGCGTGGGTTGCGGTGACTAATTCCGCACGATTGGGCGCGTAAATGATTTTGTATAACAGGGCATCAACCACAGGATTTTTTAAACCTATCCAATTGTTTGACCCTTGTTTGTCCGCAGAGCTAGAATGCCATAAATTCATTAATTCATTAGCAGGCGATTGATTTTGCTGAAAAATAGTCACAATCATATCGTAATTAAAGGCTTCTAATAGTTGCTGATAAACGGCTAAATCGACTTTACGATAAATTAATTTAATCCCTAATCGCTCTAAATTGCGGGCAAATGGGGTGTAAATTCTATCAAAGCCATCTTGTGCAACTAAAAATTCAAAACTTAAACGCATCCCTTCTTTTTGTAAAATACCCTCTTGTAGCGTCCATCCTGCTTCTGTCAATAATTGGCTGGCTTTTTGTAGATTACTGCGCAGGGAATTCGGTGGATTCGTATTTACATTTTGCCAAACAGTCGTTAAAACCTTATCGGGAAATTCTTTCGGATATTGCGCTTGTAAGGATTGTAATAAACTCAGCTCGGCATCTGTCGGCAAGGCTTGTGGGCTGGCAAGTTCGCTATTGGTAAAATAGCTATAACATCGATTATATTGATTATAAAACAAATTTGTATTTGCCCATTCAAAATCGAAGGCAAGATTAATTGCTTGACGCACGCGGATATCTTGAAACATGGGATTGCGCAGATTAAAGACAAATCCTTGCATTCCTGCATTATTACGATGGGGCAATTCTTCCTTAATAATTTCTCCCGTTTCAAAGGCTTTACCAACATAACTCCGCGCCCATTCTTTAGAGTTATAGACAGTTATAAAATCAAACTCTTTTGCCTTGAATGCTTCCATCGCAATGCTTAAATCTTTGTAATACTTAACGGTTATTTTATCGACGTTAAACATCCCGCGCCGTGTGGGTAAGTCCTTTGCCCAATATTGCGGATTACGTTGATAAATAATGTAGTTACCAATTTTAAAATCCGTGACTGTATAAGCTCCACTACCGATTAACGGCGTTGTCACCAAACTATCAAAAGCCTGTTCGCCAACCGCTGTTTTAGAAAAAATCGGAATCATGTAGGCAACAATGAGATGTAGCTCTGGATTTTCTTTTGCAAAACTAAACTTAACTGTTAAGTTATTAATAACTTCAGCTTTGACAATGTCACTCCAGAAAATACGATAACGGGGATGTGCTTTATCACCTTTTAAGGTGTCAAAAGAAAATTTCACATCTTCCGCAGTAACGGGCGAACCATCACTGAAACGTGCGTTAGGATTGAGCGAAAAAGTCACGGATAGTTTATCCGCTGCTAACTGCATCTCTTTAGCGAGTAAGGCATAAACGCTATAAGGTTCATCTTCGCTTTTTACCATTAAGGTATCGAATAATAAATTCGTTGTACCAACAGCTTCCACCCCTTTGAGTAAAAACGGATTTAAACTGTTGAATGTGCCAAATCCTGAAATCGTGATGTCTCCTTGTTTCGGCGCGTCAGGATTAACATAATCAAAATGTTTAAAATCAGTGGGATATTTAGGGGAGTAACCAAGTGCCGCAGCGGAAACAGCAAAAACAGCAGGGGAGTAAAGACAAGACAGCAAACACAGTAATCGGTAGATACGCATTTGTAAAAATCCTTATTGTTGTGTGCGCAAAACGGACAGGAACAACGGGCAATGTGCGTAATCATATCCAATTTTAAAAAGGATTTTTTGTTTTTTAAAAATATCAATAAGCACGTTACACTAAATCAGGTTTGTCACTAAAGACGGCATCGACACCCCATGAAAATAATTCTTGTGCTTTTTCGCGTTGATTAACAGTATAAGTCAGTAGCATGTAACCTGCTGTTTTAATAGCTTTAGCTTGATGTGCTTTTAAATAATGATAATCACAATGTAGGCTGACACAGTCCAAACTTTTTAATTGTGTTTGCCAAGAATTTGGCAACATGTCGACTAATAAACCGCGTGGAACGTGTGGCAATTGAAGGCGCATGAGTTCTAAGCAAAAAGGGCTAAAGCTAGAGACAAGTAGGGGTAAATGGTTTAAATCGGTTTTTTTTAATATGTTGATAATTGCTTGTGTGGTCGCTTGCTCTA
The DNA here is from genome assembly GCF_000245015.1 of Beggiatoa alba B18LD. Taxonomy (NCBI): domain Bacteria; kingdom Pseudomonadati; phylum Pseudomonadota; class Gammaproteobacteria; order Thiotrichales; family Thiotrichaceae; genus Beggiatoa; species Beggiatoa alba. Next base: position 2,091,862 of record NZ_JH600070.1, read on the forward strand.
ATCCTTGACGTGGTTTAATTTCTAAATTTAATCCCATGTTTAATTGCTTTAGTAAAGCTAAAGTTTCCGCGAGGCTTGGAATGTGTTCGCCTACGAATTCGGGCGCGAACCACGAGCCTGCATCTAAACGACGCAATTGCATATAAGCGTAATCCGCAACATTGCCTACCCCATTGCTACAGCGTTCTAAAGTATCGTCGTGAAATACTATCGGCGTTTGGCAGGCGGACAGCATCACATCTAATTCTACCCATTTTGCCCCTCGTGCTGCGGCTAAACGAAACGCGCTGAGTGTATTTTCTGGCGCATTTGCAGACGCGCCCCGATGTGCAATAACAGGGGGGAGTTGTAAACTTGGCGTGATGTCTTGCATGTTGTTTAAATCCTGATTGAGACAATAAAAAACCTGCTAGGGTTTAAAAACCTAGCAGGTTTTTCTCTGTTTTTAGCGGTGATTAATTAGCAGGTGTGGAAGTCGCTGCACTGTCTTTGCAGTAGGCATCGATAAAAGCTTCGGCTTCGCTGGTTCTTTGTTTCCGCAATTCGTCCGACATGGGAACAAATTCGTTGGGGTTGTCTGCTTTAGGAATCACGAGGCTACCTTGAGCATTGAGTTGTTGTAAAACAGCCGTTGCTTGTTGGCATTTCGCTTCTTTTTCAGCCTTGATTTTTGCGGCAGGGTCATCGCCTGTGGGGGTTGTGGTTTTAGCCGTTTCTGTTTTCTTTTCTTCAGGTTTAGGCGCAACTTTTGGAGGCGTGGCAGAAACGTCAGGGGCTTTGATGTTTTTAGTTTCTGCGTCTGTTCCTTCAGGGGGAGGCGTTTGGCTAAATTGGGTATTACCTTCTGCGTCAACCCATTGATATAACTTGCCTGCATAAACAGGTAAACTGAGTAACCCTACTAACCCAATAATCCAGATGTGTTTCATAATAACTCCTAGAAAAAATACATGTTATTTAATTGTGTCGCATCGTTGCAAAATAGATTCAGTCTCTTGTTATATTAGCCTTGCACGTCTCTAAATTTACCCGTAACAACGATATAACGCATATTTTGCCCTTCAAATCCAGGGGAGAAGATATTAATAAAGACTGCAATATATTCTCCATTATAGATGTAAACATCCTGAATTCTATAAGCGAGTGGACAACCGCGTGTTTCAGGAATTTTTTTATCTGCTTGTAATATCACTAATCCTGTTGTGTCTTCCTCTGTTTTTGTGGTTTCTACAGTTGTTGCTGGGGGTTCAGCCGTTGTGGGTGGCGTGGGGTTGTTTGTTGTAGCTGGTGTTGGCGTTGTTGTCGCTGTAGTTGCAGGCGTATTTAGGCTTTCTAAGGGTTGTAATGTGGGGGTTGCTTCAGGTTGCGGGGTGGGCTGGATGCTAAGGGTAAATTGTTTCGCATCGCCAAAGCCGAAGCATTCTGCCTTGCCTGCTTGTTCTTCTAGGGTGAGGGTAAATGATTCGTAAATAAGTCCTGTTAAGGGTGTGCCTAAGGCAAAAGTCACTTTATGCGGGTCTGCGCTCAGGTCGCTGAGTGGGTGAGAAATAACTTGAATTCCCTGATTTTTATCGCTAATGCCTAATTCTTTGATTTTAGCTTGTGCGACGGCTTTGTTTTCGGTGCGTAGTTTTTCTAAGTCATCGTTGCTGTCGGGTTTACCTTCTTTTACAAAGGGTTTTATCAAGTAGTCATTTTTGAGGACATCGACAATATACAGGGTGCTATAAGGGGCTGCATTACCATCGTTAACCCCATATTGTTCAAATGCAAGGGTTTTTCCATCTTGTGCAAAGCCAATAAAGTGGAGGTTGGCAGCATCACCCGCCCAAAGATTGAGCGAGAGACCGCAGAGTATGAGCGTAAGCAGTTTTTTCATAAGTCCTGTTCTCGATGGTTATTAATTAGGTGTGATGTACTTTAGCGTGTTAAGTATTGGTGGAATACTTAAAACTCAATTCGTTGTCCTTGTTCAGCGAGTATGAATGTCAGATTTAAATGATTTTCTTCTGTTAGTTCGTTTTGTATTAAAGCACGGTTATCTATTTGTGTATCGGTATTTGGTTTGATGTGGGTCACGATGATAGTGAGGTCTTTTAACGCTTGTTCGGGGTGTTCGCTGTCCACTTGTTGAGCAAGCTGTTGTAGGCTTTGCAGAATCAGTGCGGGGGTTAAATGTCCATAAAGTTGGTTAGTTGGGCGTGCATTGGGGTAGGCGGATTCAATAAAAATGCCGTTTAGCTGTTGCTTTTTCACTAATGGGGCGATGTATGCCCAAAGTTGTTGGAGTTTATCACTGTTTTCAATACTATCCGCGCCTGTATCGCCGAGATAAAGGGCATAGTGTTCATTCGCTTGAATCAGGAAGGCGGTAGAATCGTAATTTTTTCCATGACTGAGCGGAAAAGCAGTAACTTTAAGCGATGTATTTGGAATATCGACCGTTGTGGCTGGTTCTAGGGTGATGTAGTGGTATTTTTTTAAATAGGGTTGTACGCCTGCATCGGCAAAATTGGGAAAAATTCGCCAGTTAAAGAGATTGTTTTGTATATCGGTTAAGACGATTGGCAAGCCAAGAATAGGTTTTGCGCTGTCGTCTGTTGCATTTAAAATCAACCCATTAAGATGGTCTAAGTGCGCATGGCTGATTAAGTAGGCTTTGACGTGTTGGCGCAGTAAATACATGGCGGGATTAACATCCGTAGGGATTGTTATCGTTGCGAAACTGCCTGCTTGTCTTGCAACGTTTAACCCTTGGTAAAGCGTGCCTGCATCTAAGCAAATAAAGTCGGTAGAACCTGCAGGGGCTAGGAGATAAGCCGATAGGTTATTTTCTTCAATTCCACCCGCAACGCCTAATGGAATACTAACCCATTGTGTTTGCTTTACTTTTGTTTCAACAGCGATACAGTTCACACTTATCAGTAATAAACTGAAATAGCCCCAATATTGCCAACGCCAAAAAATGCTTTTTTGACAATGTGTTTTCTTATTCATGCTATACACCTCTTAATTATCATTCAATAAATTCATTGATATATATAACCTGTAAAAAGACAATAGTTTGTCTGAATCAGAATTCACAGAATTTTCAGAATTAGCAGAATTAAAAAGCATGATTCACCTGATTTTTTGGTTTTAGGGTTTTAAATTCTGTTAATTCTGAAAATCCTGATTCAGACAATGTTTTAATCCTGTCTGGTCAACCCTTTTCGCGTGTTCTGACAGACCTACTAGGTTTTGAAAGCCTAGAAGGTCTCTGTTTTATTTTACAAAACTTTCAATACTGGGATTAAGTGTTACTGATTTTGTTCCACAAAAAAATTTTTATATTTACTTAAATTTTTTTCATATTCACCAAATTGTCGGCATTTTTTTCACTTGAGTCATATTATTAGTTAATATGCCAAATAGATGACAAAAATATGTTGGATTAATGACAATCTTCACGGTTAGCTACTTGGCAGAAGTGTAATTGTTACGTTAGACTTGATAAAAATGCTTACATCGCACTGCAACAAAAGCATTTTGTCAACACCTTAAAACAAAATGATAAATCTTATCGTAGAGGGAATTTTTAATTATGGCTCGCTTAACCGTAGATGACTGTTTAAAACATGTAGAAAATCGCTTTTCATTGGTATTACTGGCAAGTAAACGCTCCCGCCAAATTGCTTTGGGTGCTTCTCCCTTAGTTCCTGCTGGCAAACATAAACCGACGTTGGTTGCATTACGTGAAATCGCAGAAGGAAAAATTTCACGAGATAATATCGAAGAGCACAATAAAGGTATTCGTGACGTTCGTAAGGATGATATGGCGTAAGCCAGTATGCATTGGATGTCACTATCATGTCTGCGCCGTGTAGTCTCATTAACCGTATTTTAATCAGCGATGTTTGTGCGTTGATTGAAAAATATCTCGAACCGCAACAAGTTAAAGAAGTTTATCACGCCTATTTATTTGCCGCGGAAGCCCATGATGGTCAAATACGTCAATCTGGTGAAGCCTATATTTTTCACCCGTTGGCGGTCGCTTATATTTTGGCGAAATTGCAGATGGATTACCAAACGCTTTGCGCTGCAATTTTGCATGATGTTATTGAAGATACTGAAACGTCTAAAAGCCTGTTAGTCGCCGCGTTTGGTGAAACAGTTGCGGATTTAGTGGATGGAGTCACTAAATTAACCCGTATGCCTTTAGATAATCGTGAACAGACACAGGCAGCCAGTTTTCAAAAAATGATTATTGCCATGAATCACGATTTACGGGTCATTATCATTAAACTGGCAGATCGATTACATAATATGCGCACGATTAGTGCGATGAAAAAACGTAGTTCACAAATCCGTATTGCTAAAGAAACATTAGAAATTTACGCGCCTATCGCCCGCCGTTTAGGCATGGACTCTATCTATAGGGAGTTGCAAGATTTAAGTTTTTCCGCCATTTATCCTTATCGTTACCGTACCTTAATACATCATATGGATAAATTAGCGAGTAAACGCGGAGAATTGATGCGTAGTATTCAAACGGCAATGGAACAGCATCTCACTCGTCAACAGGTTGAGGCTAAACCCTGTATTCGTGAACGGCATTATTACAGCATTTATCAGCGGATGAAACATCGTAAAGCCTCTGATATAAAAGATAATCGTCGTAAAACTTTTTTACAAGTGACTAATGTTGCTACCTTTCGCATTATCACAAATGACGTTGATAACTGTTATCGAGCTTTAGGTGTTGTTCATGGACTATATAAACCTGTAGAAGAGAAGTTTCGTGATCATATCGCAGTACCAAAAAGTAATGGTTATCAGTCTTTACACACTACCTTAATGGGCCCTCAAGGGATGCCTATCTGTGTGCAAATACGCTCCAGCGAAATGCACGAAATTGGCGAGCGTGGTATCAGTGCTTTTGGATTATATAAGCTCGGCGAAAATCCAGAACAAGCGCATGATTGTCGGCAAGTGATTCGTCAACAAGCCAATAATTGGTTGCGTAGTCTGGTTGATATGCAAAAGAATGCCATTGATTCTATGGAGTTTTTAGAACACTTTAAAATGGATTTGTTTCCTAATGAAGTGTACGTCTTTACGCCAAAAGGAAAAATTCTCCAGTTACCCAGTGGCGCGACGGCGGTTGATTTTGCTTATGCGGTTCATAGCAATATTGGCGATAAATGCAGTGCGGTTAAAATTGATAATCAATATATGCCTTTATCTACGCCATTAGTCAGCGGACAAACCGTTGATATTCTAACTAATGAGTGGGCGCGTCCTAACCCGACATGGCTTAATTTTGTCGTGACAGGGCGAGCAATTGCGCGTATTCGGCGTTTCTTGCGCAAAATGCAACATGAGGAAGCCCAAGAAGTTGGCAGACGAATGCTTAATCAGGAGTTAGCGGCTTATCAATTGAGCGTGGAAACCTTAGATAGTGAGCAACAAAAGCATTTATTGACGCATTTTAAATTTGAGACGATGGAAACGCTGTTAACCGAAATCGGTTTTGGCAATATCATCGCGCTGATTGTTGCTCGTCAATTTGACCCACTCGCCAATAAAGAGCCGTCTAAAGTTCTGCCCTTAACGCAAGAAGAGCATATCGAAGGCAGTAATCGTCCGCTTATTATTAAAGGGACAGAAGGCGTTTTAATGACTTTTGCCCGTTGCTGTCGTCCCATACCTGGTGATGAAATTACCGCATTTGTCAGTAGTAGCAAAGGCATTACTGTACACACGAAATCCTGTAAAAACATTGCCGAATATAAGCACCAATATGAAAAATGGTTAGCCGTTGAATGGGATGCAGAAACAGAGGGAACATTCTTTGTTGATATCCGTCTCGATGTGCCAAATCGTCCAGGGGTGCTAGCTACTGTCGCAACAACCTTATATAAATTAGAGGTTAATATAGACCAAATGAGTAGCGAACCTCGTGATGGCTTAAATAGCATCATGAAATTAACGATACATGTGCGCAATCGTGACCATCTTGCTTCTATCATGCGTCAATTACGACATTTAGATGTCGTCACCCGTGTGCAACGGATTCGAGGGTAATCCATGATGAAAGTTGATTTTTATCAACCTTTAAATAAATCATTACAACAAGTTGGCGCATTGATGGATATTGCTGAAGCACATGGCATTCTATGTGGTATGCTCTGTGCCTCTCCCCATGATACGTCTTATGAATGTTGGATAAAACACGTATTGGGTGAAAGTAGTGGGAAAGACCTGTTAGCCGAAGAAGCACAACAACAGTTGATTGCATTACGGGAATATACGCAACATCAACTGAATGCAGATAATTTTGAATTTAGCCTTTTAATTCCGCAAGATGACGAACCGCTCTACACTCGCACCCAAGCCTTAAGCGGTTGGTGTGAAGGCTTCATTTTTGGGCTTAGTTTGGCAGGATTGCATGATATTCGACAATTTGAAGAAAATATTCAAGACTTTATCAAAGATGTGCTAAATATTTCCCATCTTGCCCCCCTGACTACTAGCACAGAAGAGGACGAAGCGGCTTATATGGAATTGGTTGAATATATTCGGATTGGGGTTTCTAATTTTTATGAAACCGCCGAAGAAAATATTCAACTGCCAACGATGCCCTCGTAACTGCTCCGTGTTTTGCAACCACACCTACACTGGTTTTATTGCCGCTGTAGGTGTCTTAGTTTGTGACATTCATAGCTAGGCATATAAAAACTGCGTTAATCGCTGAAAAAATAACAATAGTCCTGTTGCACTTTGCCAGCATGATTAATCCATTTAACCACCGACCAAGATGTTAAGGCTATGGAACAACAAGAATTTGCTCGCCGCCGTCAATCCCTTATGAATCTGATGAGTAAAGGCAGTATTGCTTTGCTTCCTACCGCTCCTGAGCAGATTCGCAATCGTGATGTTCATTTTCCCTATCGTCCAGATAGTAATTTTTACTACTTAACAGGCTTTGCTGAACCAGACGCTTTATTAGTGCTGATTCCTGAACGTAAACAGGGACAATATTTATTATTTTGTCGTGAGCGTGACCCTGAAAAAGAAACATGGAACGGACGGCGGGCAGGCTTAGAAGGGGCATGTGAATACTATGGCGCAGATGACGCTTTCCCAATTACGGACATCGACGACATCGTGCCCGGTTTATTAGAAAGTTGTAAACGGGTTTACTATCCAATGGGATGTTATCCCAGTTTCGACGAAAAAGTGCTAGCGTGGATTAATCAATTACGGGACAAATCACGGACAGGCATCAACGCACCGCGCGAAATGATTGCCTTAGACCATATTTTGCACGAAATGCGTTTATTCAAAAGTCCCGCAGAAATTCAAGCCATGCAAACTGCGGCAGATATTGCCAGCCGTGCACATATTCGCGCAATGCAATATTGTCGTGCAGGTCTTTATGAATATGAAATAGAAGCCGAATTGCAACATGAATTCAAGCGTAGTGGTAGCAGTTTTCCTGCTTATCCCTCGATAGTCGGTGCGGGAGAAAATGCTTGCATTCTGCACTACACCGAAAATACATCTCTGTTAAAAGCGGGGGATTTAGTCCTGATTGATGCAGGGGCTGAGTATGATTACTATGCATCTGATATTACAAGAACTTTTCCCGTAAATGGTCAATTTACAGCTGAACAAAAAGCCATCTATGAATTAGTCTTAGAGTCACAATATGCCGCGATTGAACAATCTAAAGCGGGCAACACGTGGCAAGCCCCGCATGAGGCAGCCGTAAAAGTCATTACGACAGGCTTGGTAAAGTTGGGACTACTGACAGGGACAGTAGAAGAACAGTTAAGCAGTTGCGGTTATAAACGCTTTTTTATGCATCGTACAGGACACTGGATAGGCATGGATGTGCATGATGTTGGCGATTATAAAATTGATGAGACATGGCGCACGCTGGTAGCAGGCATGGTTTTTACCGTAGAACCTGGTATCTATATTCCTGCCAGCGATGATATAGACCCCAAATGGTGGAATATTGGCATTCGCATTGAAGACGATATTTTAATCACCGAAACAGGTCATGTTGTGCTGACCGCAAAGACCCCGAAAACCGTTGCAGAAATAGAAGCCTTAGTCGGCAAAGCTCAATAAATTCAATAAATTATCAGAATCAGAATTCACAGAATTAGCAGAATTAAAAAGCATGATTCACCTTAATTTTTTGGTTTAAGGGTTTTAAATTCTGTTAATTCTGAAAATTCTGTGAATTCTGATTCAGACAAACTATTGTCTTTTTAAAAGAAACTCGCCGAACTTAGGTTAAATAGGATAAAATATCCTGTTCGATAAAGCGGTAAAGGTAACTGCTTTTTTTACTAGGATAATTCCCGTCTTTTATGGATATAAAAAACCTTTATCGTCATTGTCATAAAAAATTCACAGTGACCTAGCCCGCTATCTGTTTCATATTTCCAGTATAATTACCCCAGTTATCATCCCTTAGTGAGAATCGTTTGTGATTAGTAAATTACGTAATATTGCCATTATTGCCCACGTCGACCATGGAAAAACAACCTTAGTCGATAAGTTGTTGCGTCAATCAGGGACGTTAGATGAACGTTCTAATTTAGGCGAACGTGTGATGGACTCCAACGCCATTGAAAAGGAACGTGGGATTACCATTCTCGCTAAAAATACCGCCATTCGGTGGAATGATTACCGTATTAACATCGTTGACACACCTGGACACGCCGATTTCGGCGGCGAAGTCGAGCGGGTGCTGTCTATGGTTGACTCCGTGTTACTACTGGTTGATGCCGTTGATGGTCCTATGCCTCAAACCCGTTTCGTCACACAAAAAGCGTTACAACGTGGTTTACGTCCGATTGTTGTCATTAATAAAGTCGATCGTGATGGCGCACGCCCTGATTGGGTATTAGACCAAACATTCGACTTATTCGACCGTTTAGGCGCAGATGAAGCGCAATTAGATTTCCCCGTGATTTACGCCTCTGGTTTACAAGGTTATGCAGGTTTAACCTCTGATATCCGTGGGGGAGATATGCAAATCCTGTTTGAAGCCATTATTGAACATGTACCGATTCCTGATGTTGACCCTGATGAACCATTCCAATTACAAGTAAGTGCCCTAGATTACTCCAGCTATGTCGGTATTATCGGGATTGGACGAATTTCTAGCGGACGCATCAAAACCAATACCCCTGTTGCAGTCATTGATACAAAAGGCGAAAAACGGCAAGGGCGGATTTTACAAGTCTTCGGTTTCCACGGTTTAGACCGTGTAGAAATGCCCGAAGCAACTGCGGGCGATATTATTGCGTTTACAGGCTTAGACCCCTTATATATTTCCGACACCATCTGTGACCCTACCCATATTGTTGCTTTACCTGCGTTAACCGTAGATGAACCAACCGTGAGCATGACTTTCCAAGTCAATACGTCTCCTTTATCAGGACAAGATGGGAAATATGTCACTTCTCGCCAAATTCGTGAACGCTTACAGCGGGAATTATTACATAACGTCGCGCTACGGGTTGCCGACACCGATGACCCTGATAAATTTATCGTGTCAGGACGGGGCGAATTACACTTAGGGATTTTAATTGAAAACATGCGCCGTGAAGGGTATGAATTAGGTGTATCACGTCCGCAAGTTATTACCAAAATTATTGATGGCGTTCGTCATGAACCCTTTGAAAGTTTAACCGTTGATGTGGAAGAAACGCATCAAGGGACAATCATGGAATTACTCGGCAATCGTAAAGCCGATTTACTGAACATGACACCAGACGGCAAAGGGCGTGTTCGCTTAGACTTTGAAATTCCTTCACGCGGTTTAATTGGCTTCCGTACAGAGTTCTTAACTGCAACCTCAGGCACAGGCTTGCTTTATCACATTTTCGACCATTATGGTCCAATGAAAGCAGGCAGCATCGGACAACGTAACAACGGCGTGTTGATTGCAAACGGGGCAGGTAAAGCCGTTGCTTATGCCTTATTCACCTTACAAGAGCGCGGACGCTTATTTGTCGGTCATGGCGATGCAGTTTACGAAGGCATGGTGATTGGGATTCACTCTCGTAGCAATGACCTCGTCGTCAACCCATTAAAAGCCAAGCAATTAACCAATATTCGCGCGGCGGGTTCTGATGAAAATATTTTATTAACACCACCGATTCGTTACTCTTTAGAACAAGCCTTAGAATTCATTGATGATGATGAATTAGTTGAAGTTACCCCAAAAGCAGTACGGATTCGTAAACAATTACTGGGCGAAAACGACCGCAAACGCGCGTCACGGGCAAGTAGCGACGTGTAGCTAGTTCAAGCTATAGTTAGCGTAGTACATCAATAAAGCTGATAATTCTTGATGGGTTATCAGCTTTTATTTTATTCAATATTCACTATTGTAATTTAATGATATAGCAAACGTATTATAAAACGACATGGAGGACTGACAGTCCTCACAGGACTGCCAGTCCTAGATTTAAATCACTTTATGGTACGGTCACTATAATAACTTGTTTTTGAACTAAAAAATCTATTTTTTATCGGCATAAGATGTGCATAAAATGTCATTAAAGCATGGATGAGAAATAGCGAAAGGTTTTTGTAATGTCTCAGTATTCTCCTTATACAAAGCGTTATATTATTTTTGGTATCTTGATTAGCCTATTATGGTTAACAAGCATTCTGTTTTTGTTAGACCTCGATTTTCGCTTATTAAGCATCATGACTCCCAGTGAAATTGGAAATGTCATGTACGTTTTAAGTGCGCCCCTCGTTTTCCTGTGGTTAGCTATCGGCTATTTACGATTGATGGACGACTATCAGCAAGTTAAAAAAGAATTAACCGTTGTGCGTCAAATGTTTTTAGACTTAAAACAACGCCTAGATAAAATAAGCGATTAAAATCATGATGCCACAACCGCCACCTTACCCCATCAGTCAACCTTTACTGGCGCAATTAATCGCGTTTGATACAACGAGTCGCTATTCAAATCTGCAATTAATTGAGTTCGTCCGCGATTACTTAGCACAATGGCAAATTGATTCAACCTTGACATTTGACGATAGCCGAAAAAAAGCCAATTTATACGCAACGATTGGTAAGGCAACAACAGGCGGTATTTTATTGTCTGGACACACAGATGTTGTACCTGTGGATGGACAAAACTGGCAAACAGAACCTTTTCATCTCGTCGAACAAGCAGGAAAATTATTTGGACGGGGCAGTACCGACATGAAAGGCTTTTTGGCTGTCTGCCTTGCTTTTGTACCGTATTGGGCAGAACACCCCCTAAAAATGCCGATTCATTTAGCCTTTTCTTATGATGAAGAAGTAGGCTGTTTAGGGGTACGACGTTTAATTGCAAATCTCGCAGAGCAAACAATACGCCCGCGTTTTTGTGTGATTGGTGAACCAACTGAAATGCGCGTGATACAAGCCCATAAAGGCAAGATTAGTATGCGCTGTCATGTTCACGGACAATCCTGCCACTCTAGCCTAACCCATCAAGGTGTGAACGCAGTAGAATATGCGGCTGAAATAATTGGCTATTTAAAGAATATGGCGCGTCGTTTACGGGATAAAGGCCCTTGGGATGATAGTTTTGACCCCCCTTACACCACCATACACACGGGCAAAATTCAGGGGGGAACAGCATTAAACATCGTTCCCGAACATTGCGTATTTGATTTTGAATTTCGCTATTTACCCAATCAGGACGGACAACAATTATTAGCTGAAATCATAGCATTTGCAGAACGTAAGTTACTGCCAGAAATGCAATCAGTCACAACAGATGTGGGGTTTATTTGGGAAGAACTTGCCACCTTTGCAAGCCTAAATACCGCAGAAACAGAGGAAATCGTCACACTTGCTAAACAATTAGCCGTTACCGAACAAGTTGGCAAAGTCAGTTTTGGTACAGAAGGCGGACTCTTTCAACAAGCAGGAGTTTCCACGATTATCTGCGGACCAGGCAGTATTCAGCAAGCGCATAAACCTAACGAATTTATCACCACCGAGCAACTACATCAGTGCGAATGCTTTATGCAACGGCTAACCAACCAATTACTCAGTGAGTAACAATGCAGCGGCAACATCGCGCCCCTCTGCCACTAAAATATTAAATGTGCGACAAGCCGCATACCTATCCATCACTTCTACCCCAATTCCCAGCTTAATCAAGGGACTTAAGACTTCACTGGGGGGAAAGCGTAATTTATCTGCTGTTCCCAATAAAACCAGTGCGGGCTTCCACGTCGTTAAAATCATAAAATCATCTGCGGTCAACGTAGAAAATCCTGTTGCTGTCCATGCCTCCAAGCGAGTCGGCATAATTAACACATTATTTAAATACTGCTTTTCTCGAATAGTAATACTAGTTTTATCATAAGCTTGAATATAATTAATGTTATCTGATGTCGCTAAATGTAATTTCATTCTCTATCCTCATCTGCATTTTTATCTATGTTAAACCATCTCTCCTTACAAAGATAAACGGCATAACTGACATACTAAACCATCATTCGCGGTACAATAAACCCATGGTTAGCTAAATAAAAAGACATATACCATTTACCACACTGTCATTTAAATCTGTTTAAATCACAGGATATAACCTTATAATTAACAACTCATCGCTTTTGGTCACTACTGAATTAAAGGGTCATACACAATGCAAATTAAGATGGGTTCTGATCCAGTTTTTAAAGATCGGATTGTTGTGGCAAACCAATCCCCCACTCGAAATTATACGGCACTTAGCATGGGGGGACTTATGATCATTGGGGTTGTCGCTGGTTTAGCCTACGTATCTCCCCATATCCCACACTCCTTTTTAGAAAGTTCCCCCACAGAAGAAAATGCACCTGTCACCCCTGACAATACTGCAAATGCAAGTGAACACCATACGGCAACTAAATCAAACTCAGCCGTTATGACCCCTTTAAAACCCGTTGATCCGCCTAAACCTCCCACGAATTTTGTAGAAAAACCTAAAACAGACGATAAAACACCCCAAACCGTCGCTACCGCTAAACCCATAGAAGCGAAACCAGCCCCAACGCCAACAGAAACAAAAACCGAAACAACGCCACCGACAAGTAATAGTAATACCAATAATACAGAAGCCCCACAAACTAACCCAACGCCAACCGCAACACCGACGACAACGCCCCCCCCCACTGAAACCATTGCTACAACAAATACAGTGCAAACCCCACCACCAGCGCAACCAGTGGATGAAGTTGCAACGTTAGTTGATAAAGCGCAAAAGCAAATTGAACGCACCCGCTTAACCACACCTGCTGGGGATAATGCTTTTGAAACCTACGAAGCCTTAAAAAAAATATCGCCTGATGCAGCGGACAAAGTGCGTGAACAAATTGTGAAGCGTTATATTGAACAGAGTCAAAAAGCCGTAGAACGGGGACGCATTACCAGCAGTGGCGGAGCTTTTGAGATGTATCGCAAACTCAACGAAATTGCCCCAGAAAACAAAGATACCCAAGCATTAATGAACTCAATGCTAAATACTTTGCAAAAACAAGCCAGTGCACAAATACAAAAAGGCAATTTAATCAATCCTGATGGCAACAATGCCTACGCCACTTATCAAGACATCATTGCCATTTATCCTACCAGCGAAATGGCAAAAGTCCTGCTACAAGATATTGTCAAAGCCTTACTCGAAAAAGCGGATAAACAAGTCGACCAACGTAAATACCTAACCCCAAAAGATGATAATGCTTACGCCAGTTACCAAGCCGTTTTAGAAATGTCGCCAAACAATAAAAAAGCAACGGAAGGGATTAAAAATATTGTGAAACAATATCAAAAACACGCAAGCACGAAACAAAAAGAAGGCGACTACAAAGCCAGTATGACCTTCATCGAGGCAGGGCTACAAATTAACCCCACGGATAAAAGCTTGCTAGAATTACGTGAAAAAGCTGAAAAGAAACTCAGATAACACCGCATAAGTCACAGCGTTTTATCACGCCCCGCGCTCCTGATACCGTGCCGCTCATATAGGATTTTTCTTGACATGCCACTATGGGATGACTTTCTTGCCTTATGTGTTAGCCTGTTCAGTCAAGCAGGGGCTTTCTTTAAAAGCGCGTTCACAAGCTCTGGACTCCCTGTTAAACAAGTTTTTGCTATTTTAGTTATCACTGCAATCATACTCAGCGTAGCAAAAGCCCTGCTCTACCTGTTAAAAAACACCATAGACATATTACAAAAACTGGTAGAAATTTCGCTTATGCTACTTAAACTCATGTCGGTTATTGTAGCGGCCGTCATTCTCATCGCAGTGATTAAAACGCTCTTTGTCGCCCCTAATTCAGACTGTAAACTAACACGCGAAATTCCGTTCATTATTTGCACGCCAAGAACAGAAACACCCCCAAGCGTTACAACACCAGATAATAAAACACCAGCAACCACCAAACCAACGGACAAAAACACAAAAGCGTCAGAAAAACCAACGCTATCTAATCCAACGGCGAACAACAGTAAATCGACAACCAACAAATAAACGACAACTAACGACATGTACCTATCCGATTTATTAAACGACAATACGTTATTACCATCCGCCCATAACCCCCAAATTTACCAGCTACACAACAACAGCCAGCTTGTGAATACGGGTGCGGTTTTTTTCGCCCTTGCAGGCACAAAAAAACATGGCGAGATTTATATTAACGATGCTATCGCCCGCGGTGCTGTTGCTATTCTAAAAGAAGCACCTGTTTCCCGTTTTGAACTGCTCAATGACCAAATTCCCTGCATATCCATTCCCAATCTCAGCCAACAACTCGGCGAAATAGCAGCCCGTTTTTACCAATATCCTGCAAACAACATGCGTTTGACAGGCATTACAGGTACAAATGGTAAAACCTCCGTCTGTCATTTCATTGCACAACTACTCAATGACCAAACCCCCACGGCACTCATCGGTACACTGGGCTATACCACTTATAAAGAATACAACCTAATATCCACACACCATACCACCCCCGACGCGCTCCAACTACAAGCCATTTTTGCCGAATTTCGCGCTAAAAATATTACGGATGTTTCGATGGAAGTCTCCTCCCACGCACTTGCCCAAGGACGTGTTAACGCACTTCACTTTAAAACAGCCGTCTTTACAAATCTCAGTCGTGACCACTTAGACTACCATCAAACGATGGAAGAATACGCCGAAGTTAAACGGCTACTTTTCCAATGGGAAGGGCTAGAAAACGCAGTCATTAATATCGATGACCCCGTCGGGCGCAATTTTCTCGCACGCCTACCCAACCATGTACACTGCCTCACCTATGGACTAGATACTGATAATCTCATGAATAAACCAATGATTTCAGCAGAGATTATTAACCGCGATTTACAAGGCTGTACCCTACTGCTAAAAACTCCCGTTGGACAACAACAAGTCTCTATTCCCCTCTTTGGACAATTTAATATCAGCAATGTCCTTGCGGCTGTCGGTGTTCTACTCAGTTACAACATTCCTTTTGATACCGTAATAAAATCCCTACCCCATTTAAAACCCGTCGCGGGACGCATGGAATACTTCCACACGGATGACAGCCCCACAATTATTGTTGACTACGCACACACACCTGATGCCCTGCAAAAAGTCTTATTGACACTCAGACAACACTGTAAAGGGCAACTTTATTGCGTCTTTGGCTGTGGTGGCAATCGTGACCGAGGCAAACGCCCCCTCATGGGAGAAATCGCCCAAACCATTGCTGATCAAGTCGTGATTACAGACGACAACCCCCGCCAAGAAGACTCAAATGCCATCATTCGAGATATTCTCGCAGGCTGTCACACAAACGCGCCTGTACAACCCCGCGTCATTGCCAATCGAGAAGAAGCCATTCGCGCAACCATTCAACACGCGATGAGACAAGACATCGTCCTTATTGCAGGCAAAGGGCATGAAGACTATCAAGAAATTGGCGACCAATGCCTATACTTTAGCGACCGCCAACTAGTCAAAGACATTCTAAAACACTAAAACATGCACCTGACACCCCTGCTCCATCTCCTTCACCTTGTTAGCCCAACCTTACCCGTTGGCATGTTTGCCTATTCACAAGGATTAGAATCAGCAACCCATCAACAATGGATACAAGATGAAGCCAGCACACAGACATGGATAACAGGACTATTACAAAACACACTGACCTACTTAGACCTTGCTATCCTTGCCCGTTTACACCATGCATGGCAAAACAACGACCTTGAACAAATTGAGGAATGGAATAGCTATTTATATGCATCTCGAGAATCCGCCGAACTACGTGCGGAAGATAAACATTTAGGATTAGCCCTAGCTCGCTTACTCAAAGAGCTTAATATTCCTCATGCCCAAGATTTTTATCAACAACAAAAGGCGACTTGCTACGCGACCCTCTTCAGCCTAGCCGCCGTACACTGGCAAATCCCTGTTACTGAAACCCTGACAGGTTACGCATGGAGTTGGCTCGAAAATCAAACGATGGCAGCGGTTAAACTCATTCCACTCGGACAAACCGCAGGACAACGCATTCTTTTACACACACAAATGCTTATCCCGCAATGTGTTGAACGCAGTTTACAACTAACAGATGCAGAAATAGGCATTTTCTCCCCGATGCTTGCTATCAGTAGCGCGTTACATGAAACGCAATATTCCCGATTGTTTCGTTCTTAAGCTAACCTGAGTTCGGAGGGTTTCTTTTAAAAAGACAACAGCTTGTCTGAATCAGAATTCACAGAATTTTCAGAATTAGCAGAATTAAAAAGCGTCATTCACCCGACTTTTTTGGTTTTAGGGGTTTAAATCCTGTTAATTCTGAAAATCCTGATTCAGACAATGTTTTAATTTTAACTTGAGTTCGGCGAGATTTATAAAACAAAATAGAGACCTGCTAGATTTTTAAACCCTAGCAGGTCTTTTTTTGTCTGAATCAGAATTCACAGAATTTTCAGAATTAGCAGAATTAAAAAGCATGATTCTACCTTAATTTCTCGGTTTAAGGGGTTTAAATTCTGAAAATCCTGATTCAGACAATGTTTTAATCTTGTTTAGAATCGACTGTTTTTATAAAACACCTTCCTTATTTTTCACTCCTGTTTCTGCGACTGTAAGACAGGTTCAAGTGTCGACCAAACATTCTCTAATAATTGCGCTTGAGCTTCCGCTTTTGGGTGAATGCCATCGGCTTGCATCTTTTCTGGAATGCCTGCAACCCCCTCCAAGAAAAAAGGCAGGAAAATTAACTGATACTCGCTTGCTAATTGCTGATAAATTTGCTCAAACCGCTGAGTATAAACTTCACCATAATTCGGGGGGATTTTCATCCCGAATAAAATCACCGTCGCGCCTGCTTGTTGGCTTTCAGTAATCATCCGCATTAAATTTTCGCGCATTTCCTTTAAATTCAACCCACGTAAACCATCATTCCCCCCCAATTCTAAAATGACAACTTGCGGTTGATGCGTACTTAATAAAGCGGATAATCGCGCTCGTCCGCCACTGGTCGTATCACCGCTAATGCTGGCGTTAACCACCTTCCACGCCTGATATTTTTCATCATTGGTTAAACGTTTTTCTAATAACGCGACCCAGCCTTGTTCGAGAGTAATTCCATAGCCTGCACTCAAGCTATCCCCCACAACTAATAGGGTAGGGGTTTTTGCCTGCGTAAACCCACCCCATAATAAGAGCACAAGACAAAACAACAGGTTTTTTAACATGATGACAGAATCCTTAAAAACAGTCGTGAAAGCAGAGCAGGTAGGTAAACAAGTCCATGCCCCTGAAGGGGTATTGACCTTGTTAAGTGCGGTTGACTTACACATTCAACAAGGGGAAGCCGTCGCCATTGTCGGTGCGTCAGGTTCAGGAAAATCTACCTTATTGGGATTATTGGCAGGCTTAGATAATCCAAGTACAGGCGAAGTAACTTTATTAGGGACTTCTTTAAATCAATTGGATGAGGACGGACGGGCGAAATTACGGGCGGGCAAAGTGGGCTTTGTGTTTCAATCTTTTCATTTGTTACAAGGATTAACTGCATTAGAAAATGTGATGTTGCCGTTAGAATTAGCGGGCGATAATCGAGCCAAAGCCAGTGCGAGCAGTTTATTAGAGCAAGTCGGCTTAAGTCATCGTTTACAACATACGCCACAGCAATTATCAGGTGGTGAACAACAGCGCGTTGCCCTAGCACGAGCATTTGCAGGACAGCCACAAGTTCTATTTGCCGATGAGCCGACGGGTAATCTTGACCAAGCAACAGGACATCGAATTGTCGAGTTACTTTTTAAGTTACGGGAAGAACAAGGCACAGCATTAGTATTGGTGACGCATGATAATGAATTAGCCAATCGTTGTGACCGTCGTTATACCTTAGATAACGGGCGCGTTGTGTCATCAGCCAGTCCCAGCGCGTAGGAGATGACGATGCAAGCATTTCTCTTGGCATTTCGAAATTTATCCCGCGATTGGCGCACGCCTGAACTACGTATTCTTGCCCTTGCCTTATTGGTCGCTGTCACGGCAGTGACTTCAGTCGGATTTTTTACTGACCGCGTTTATCAAGTCATGGCACGCCAAGCGGCGGATATGTTGGGCGCAGACATTCGAGTGAGTTCTGCGTTTGCCTTACCTGAAGAATATCAAAAGACCGCAGAACAGCAACAGTTAAAAACGGCGAATGTCTTAAGTTTTCCAACGGTATTAGTCCGTGATGATGAAACGGTGTTAGTCGCATTAAAAGCTGTTAGCGCGGGCTACCCATTACGGGGCGAATTGCGGATTGCGAATAATGCATTCGATGCAGATAACGTTGCGAATGCCATTCCTGAACGCGGTAAAGTCTGGATTGATGGGCGTTTATTAGCACAGCTTAAAGTTAAAATCGGCGATAGTCTGCAAATTGGACGTTCAACATTCACGATTGAAAAATTAGTGACCTATGAGCCTGACCGCACAGGATTATTTTTTCAACTTGCGCCCCGTATTCTATTGAATTTAGCCGATATTGCGGAAACTGGTTTAATCAGTATCGGTAGCCGTGTGAATTATCAATTATTAATTGCGGGTGAAAACAATGCTATTGCAAACTATCGCACATGGTTAAGCCCCAACTTAAAAAACGACCAGACTATCAAAGGAGTCGAAGACAATAACCCACAATTTAATATAGCGTTGCGCCGTGCGGAACAATTTTTAGGCTTAGCAGCGTTAGTCGCGGTTATTTTAGCAGGCGCAGCGATAGCCGTAGCAGCGCGACATTTTGCCGATAAACAAGCCGATACCAGTGCCATTATGCGCTGTTTGGGCGCGTCGCAACGTTTAATTATGCAGATTTATCTCTGGCGAATGCTCTGGCTGGGCTTATTTGCCAGTTTATTTGGGTGCTTGGCGGGATGGCTGGCACAAAGTTTACTTGCCACGATTTTGGCAACTTTTATTCCCAGCAGTGGCATATTACCCACCGCTAGCTTTAGCCCATTATTTATGGGGGTTGCGGTGGGTTTTATCACCTTATTGGGGTTTGCTTTACCGCCGATTTTACGCATTCATGCAGTACCACCGTTGCGGGTTTTACGTCATGAACTCAATGCAACCCCAGCACGGGCGCGTCAAGTGTTAGGCGTTGCAGGCATTGCCATGTTGAGCTTATTACTATGGCAAGCGGGCGATATTAAACTGGCGGGCTGGTTAATTTTAGGCGTGTTATTAACACTGGTTTTATTGAGTGCGGTAGCGTATGGCTTGGTGTATAGCCTGCGGGGAGTACGCGACAATGTCGGGGTAACGTGGCGATTTGGTTTAAGTAATTTAACCAGACGTTTACGTGCAAGCAGTATTCAATTAACCGCTTTTGGCTTGGGTATTATGGCGTTATTACTGCTCGCGGTGGTGCGTGTAGACTTGCTAAACGCATGGCAACGCAATATTCCAGAAGGAACACCGAATTATTTTCTCGTCAATATTCAACCCGAACAAGTCGAACCGTTAAAGGCTTATTTGGAAAAACAGCAATTAACAACGAGCGGTTTTTACCCCATGGCGGTTGGGCGTTTTGTATCTATCAATGGGAAGCCATTAGTCGCGGAAAATTATGACAATGACCGCGCCCGCCGTTTTACCGAACGCACCTTTAATTTATCCAGTGCAGCGACTTTGCCAAAGGATAATGAAATTATTGAGGGCGTTTTTCAACATGATAAAACCACACAAGAATTATCTGTCGAAGAAGATTTTGCCCGCGATATGGGCATTAAAATGGGTGATGTTTTACGCTTTAGCGTCGGTGGGCAAGAAATTGAGGGAAAAGTCACCAGTTTACGACAAGTTAAATGGGACACGTTTAACGTGAATTTCTTCGTTTTAGGCAGTCCTGATACAACGGTAAATTTACCGCGAACCTATGTCACCAGTTTCTATTTATCGCCAGACCGCAGTCATTTAATGCCTGATTTAGCGCGTACATTTAATGGGGTAACGGTGTTCGATTTAAACGTAATTCTGCAACAAGTGCGGACATTGATGGACAGAGCTGTGTTGGGGATTCAATACGTTTTCTTATTCACCTTATTATCAGGCGTGATGGTATTATATGCCGCCTTATCAGCGACTTATGAAGAGCGTTTATATGAAAGCGCGATATTGCGGACTTTAGGCGCGACCCGTCGTCAAGTGCTCATGGGTTTACTGTCTGAATTCAGTTTATTAGGTGGATTAGCAGGATTACTAGCAGCAAGTGTGGCGGGCTTAATTGGTTGGATATTAGCGGTACAAATTTTTGAGTTATCTTATAGCTTTAATCCAATTTTATGGTTAATCGGCATTGTCGGTGGTGCATTAGGCGTGGGATTAGCGGGACTTTTTGGAACGCGGAAAGTTTTGCATAAACCACCGTTGATGACTTTACGACATATGGAATAATTTGTTTTTTAACCCGAGTTTGGCGAATAAGATTTTTAAACTTATTGGCTTAATTTGGGTAAGCTTTTTCTTGTCTGAATCAGGATTAGCGGGATTTAAAACTCTCAAACCAAAAAGTCAGGTGAATCACGCTTTTTAATCCTGCTAATCCTGAAAATCCTGATTCAGACAATTTTTTAATCTTGTCTGGTGAATCTTGTTTTTATAGCAAACGCACTATAAAACGATAAGGAAGAAAACAATTTATCCAATTAAACAAGGATACGATTAAATCGATTCCTCATCGTCTAAATAGAAATCTGCATATAAATCATGTTCATCAGCATCGGTAATAGTGACTTCCCATAAATCCCCTGGAACAACGCTGAGTTCGTCATATTCATCAGGCGGTAAAATCACCATGCCATCAATTTCTGGTGCATCGGCATAGGTGCGGGCATAAATGCCTTCTGAAGTCACTTCGTCTATCATGACCATCACACGCTCGCCAATTTTTTCCTGCAATTTATCCGCGCTGATTTCACTTTGTACCGCCATGAAACGGGCAAGGCGTTCTTCTTTTACTTCTTCAGGAATCGGATTCGGTAACTGATTTGCACTCGCGCCTTCTACGGGAGAGTAAGCAAATGCACCGACTCGGTCTAAACGGGCTTCACGGATAAAATCGAGGAGTTCTTCAAACTCTGCTTCTGTCTCTTCGGGAAAGCCAACAATAAACGTACTGCGTAATGCAATTTCAGGACAGATATCACGCCAGTGTTGAATTCGTTGCAGCATATTTTCTGCATCCGCAGGGCGACGCATGGCTTTTAAAATACGTGGGTTGCCGTGTTGTAGAGGAACATCTAAGTAGGGAATAACAATGCCCTCAGCCATTTGTTCAACGAGTCGGTCTATATGTGGATAGGGGTAGATATAATGCAGGCGTACCCAAACACCTAAGGTACTTAAGGCTTTGGTTAATTCGTGAATTTGGGTTTTGAGCGGTTTGCCTTGCCAAAAATCTAATTTATATTTTTGGTCAACCCCATAAGCGGCGGTATCTTGGGAAACTATCAGGAGTTCACGCACACCCGCACTGACTAATTTTTCAGCTTCGTCCAAAATTTCGCCAATCGGACGGCTGACTAATTTCCCGCGCATACTGGGAATAATGCAGAAACTGCATTGTTGGTTACAGCCTTCTGCTATTTTGATATAGGCGTAATGACGGGGTGTTAATTTAATCCCACCCGGTGGGACTAAATCAACATAGGGGTCGTGCTCTGGCGGTAGGGCTTGATGAATCGCATTCATGACTTCGGGTAAGGCATTGGGCCCTGTAACGGCTAATACAGCGGGATGAACGTTTTTAACCGTATCGCCTTTTGCGCCTAAACAGCCTGTTACAATGACGCGCCCATTTTCGTGTAATGCTTCGCCAATCACTTCTAATGATTCTTGTACTGCTTCATCGATAAAACCACAGGTATTTACAACCACGAGGTCGGCATCGTCATAACTGGGTGTAATTAAATATCCTTCTGCGCGTAATTGCGTCAGAATACGTTCAGAATCAACGGTTGCTTTTGGACAACCTAGCGAAATAAAACCGACTTTGGGAATGTGTTTAGACATAAAAAACTATAACCTACTGTTCATTTATTTATAAAATAACCTAATTTATCTGTTATCTTACCCCCATAGGCGATAAACAACAGACAAGATGTTGACAACTTTATGATTAGGTGTTGATAAACACTCAATCAGGTATCGCGCAAATGCGCATTATTTGATTAAGTGTGAGTGGCATAATCATTATTATGTATGGCAAGATTACTGCATACCGTCTAGTATTGAGTAAATACATCATTACATAGTGTCATGTTTAAACAATAAAGATACACAACAATGCAACGTATTTCACAAAAAATTATTGGTGTTCCTTACGGTAAAACAAAAGATGAGATTGGACAGTTGCTTTTAAGGAATTGGCAAAATGCTATTGTCGAGCAAACCAAAAACCTGCCAAAAATCAAAGGGGTTTGTGTTTTAAAACTTAACTTTCTGTTGCCTGCTGATAAATTTCCCGCCCGCTTTCCTTACGGCCCTGACTTAGAAGGATTAATTGGGCGTGTCATGGATTCGTTGAATAGCACTATTTTTAGTGAAGTGGCTGGCGGACATTCTTGCATCATGTCGTTAAGCGTGAAAAAAACCAAAGTACCATCCGATAAAGAAGCAGGAGTCTGGTTAGAAATTTTAACGTTAGATAGTTAAATTAACTGCTTTCATGTTGCGTTAGTACGTTGTCGCACGGCTTCGTAAAGGCAAACTCCTGTCGCAACAGATACATTTAAGCTTTCTACTTGTCCAAACATAGGGATTTTTACGAGCGTATCGCATAATTCCTGTGTTAAACGCCGTAAGCCTGTCCCTTCTGCCCCTAGAACAATTGCTAACGCGCCAGTTAGTTCAGTCGCAAAAAGTGATTGTTGACTTTCCCCCGCTGTGCCAATTATCCACACCCCTTGTTCTTTTAACCAACGTAAAGTTGTGGCTAAATTCGTGACTTGAATCAATGGCACGCTTTCTGCGCCACCTGATGCAACTTTGCGTACCACAGGTGATAAACCACAGGCTTTATCTTTTGGCACAATCACGGCGTGCACGCCTGCGGCATCGGCTGTGCGTAAACACGCACCCAAGTTATGCGGGTCTTGAACGGTATCCAAGATTAATAAAAAAGGGGGAACGGTCAATTGCTCGAGTAATTGGGCTAAATCGTCTTGGGTTTGCATCGCTTGTGCTTTACAGCGGGCGATAATGCCTTGATGATTACTGCCCTCTTCCACTTGTTTATCTAAGGTTTTCTTAGCAACAGTTTGAATGGTTAAATCATGTTGGCGTGCTTGATTTAATAAACCCTCAATACGGGCATCTTGTCTGCCTTCTTGCACCCAAATTTCTAAAATACGACTTGCGTCATTTTGTAAGACCGCTTGCACGGCATGAATACCGAAAATAATATCGTGTCGGGATTTATTCATAAAAAAACAATCGCCCCTTGTAAATGAAAACGGATAACACCGTTTAAAACGATGGTATCCGTGTTTTAACTTATGCTAAACATCACTTTAAAAAGCGTCAGCCAATGAAGATTTAAGTCTAACCTTCGCGGGCAATCGCTCTATAGCCAATATCATGGCGACAATACATCTTATTCCACTGAATTTTCTGAATCTGGGCATAAGCATCTTGTTGTGCCGTTTTGACGCTGTGACCTAACGCACACACACACAACACCCGACCGCCATTTGTGACCACTTGCCCATGTTCTTCCGCTGTCCCTGCATGGAACACTTTGACATTGTCCGCTGTTAGCTGGTCTAAGCCTTGAATTACATCGCCTTTAGCGTAGTCATTTGGATAACCCCCTGCGGCTAAAACGACACCTAACGCCACACGTTCATCCCATTGCGCATTGACTTCATGCAAGCGTTTATCCAAGGCAGCATTGCATAATTCAACAAGGTCAGATTGCAAACGCATCATAATCGGCTGAGTTTCAGGGTCGCCAAAACGGCAATTATATTCCAAGACTTTTGGATTGCCTTGTGGGTCTATCATGACACCTGCATATAAAAATCCTGTGTAAGGTATGCCTTCCGCTGCCATGCCTTTTACGGTTGGTTCAATCACCAAACGCATGATTTTTTCATGCACATCCGCAGTCACCACAGGCGCAGGCGAATAGGCCCCCATTCCCCCCGTATTTGGCCCTTTGTCCCCATCATCACGGGCTTTATGGTCTTGAGAGGTCGCCATCGGCAGAATATGTTCACTGTCCACCATACAAATAAAACTGGCTTCTTCCCCAACTAAAAACTCTTCAATCACCACACGACTGCCAGCACTGCCAAACGCATTGCCTGCTAACATATCCTCAACAGCGGCAATGGCTTCAGCCTCAGTTTGCGCTAATATCACGCCTTTACCAGCGGCTAAGCCATCCGCTTTAACCACAATAGGCGCGCCTTTAGCGTGAATATAATCAATAGCGGGCTGAATTTCCGTAAAATGCTGATAAGTTGCTGTTGGAATGGCATGACGTGCTAAAAAGTCCTTTGTAAATGCCTTTGAACCTTCTAACTGTGCCGCGCCACTGGTTGGACCAAAACAACGCAAGCCTGCTATGCGAAATTTATCCACCACGCCTGCTACTAAAGGGGCTTCAGGGCCAACAATGGTTAAATCAATTTGCTGTTGTCGGGCAAAATTAACCAATGTATGAATATCATCACTCTTAATTGGTACATTCTCGACTTTCGCTTCTCGTGCTGTACCTGCATTTCCAGGTGCAACAAACACCTTTTGCACAGTCGGCGATTGAGCGACTTTCCATGCTAAGGCGTGTTCGCGCCCCCCATTACCTATAATCAATATTTTCATCGTTTTTTAATCGTTTTCTGAGGTTATAGATTAATGCTTAAAGTGACGCATCCCTGTAAAAACCATCGCCATTCCATGCTCATTCGCTGCTTGAATGACCTCCTTATCACGCATAGAACCCCCTGGTTGGATAACTGCCGTAATGCCAACAGCCGCCGCCGCATCAATACCATCACGAAAGGGGAAAAAGGCATCAGAAGCCATAACAGAACCAGCGACTTGCAAATGCTCATCCCCTGCCTTAATTGCGGCAATTTTTGCACTATAAACACGACTCATCTGTCCTGCCCCAATGCCTATTGTCATGCCATCCTTGCAATAAACAATCGCGTTAGATTTCACAAACTTCACCACTTTCCACGCAAACAATAAATCGTTTAATTCAGCTTCGCTGGGTTTACGTTCAGAAACTAACTGCAAATCTGCCGCACTCACTGCACCTAAATCATAGTCTTGGACTAATAACCCCCCATTGACCCGTTTAAAATCTAAACGCAGACCAACACTATCAGTCCACTGTCCACAGACTAAGACCCGCACATTGGTTTTTGTCGCTAAAATGGGTTTTGCCTCCTCGACAACACTCGGTGCAATAATGACCTCGACAAATTGACGCTCAATAATTGCTTTTGCAGTCACCACATCTAAAGGACGATTAAACGCAATAATCCCGCCAAATGCAGACGTTGGGTCAGTCCGATAAGCGCGGTCATAAGCCTCAAAAATAGTTGCTCCAACAGCAACCCCGCAAGGATTAGCATGTTTAACAATCACACAGGCAGGCACGCTAAAGGTACGTACACATTCTAAGGCTGCATCCGTATCTGCCACATTATTAAACGATAATTCTTTACCCTGTAACTGAACAGCGGTTGAAACGCTGGGTTCTGTATTACGCGCTTCACGATAAAAAGCTGCTTTTTGATGCGGATTTTCTCCATAACGCATACTTTGCACCTTTTCATATTGCAGGCTTAAAGTAGGCGGGAAAGCAGGCTCAGGATTATCGATTTGCCCTAAATAATTCGCAATTGCCCCATCATAGCGAGCCGTATGAGCAAACACTTTACGTGCTAATTTTAAACGAGTGACAACACTGATAAAGCCTTGATTTTCATCAAACTCACTTAATACACTGTTATAGTCTTGGGCATCGACAACGACGGTAACGGCAGCGTGATTTTTAGCAGCAGAACGCAACATTGCAGGCCCCCCAATATCGATGTTTTCAATCGCAGTCGCTAAGTCACAACTGGGGTTTGCAATTGTCTGTTCAAAGGGATATAAATTAACAATTAACAAATCAATGGGATTAATCCCATGAGTTGCCATCACATCTTCATCAACACCGCGCCGTCCTAATAATCCGCCATGAATTTTAGGATGCAAGGTTTTCACACGTCCATCCATCATTTCTGGAAAACC
Source organism: Beggiatoa alba B18LD (assembly GCF_000245015.1). NCBI lineage: Bacteria > Pseudomonadati > Pseudomonadota > Gammaproteobacteria > Thiotrichales > Thiotrichaceae > Beggiatoa > Beggiatoa alba. The sequence continues at coordinate 2,118,678 of NZ_JH600070.1, forward strand.
TGTGTAATCAGCAACTTCTACAACGGGAATGTTGTGTTCTGCTAATAACTTTGCTGTTCCACCCGTAGAAAGAATTTCTACTCCCCGTTCATGTAATGCATGAGCAAAGTCGGTGATGCCTGTTTTATCAGAAACACTGATAAGCGCACGTTGGATTTTTGACATTTTTATCCTTCTGCATAAAAAGTTTGAAAATAGAGAAAAAGTAAACAGATAAGGTCTTTCATAAAATAGAAATAATCATTAAATTAGATTTCTTTGATGCCAATTCGGTTTTTTTGTTTTAGCATTAACCAGTTTTCATTTTTAAGTAATAAATATCGCTGAAAAGTTTCACTTAAAAGTGATTTATATCAAAATTTTATAGGTTTAAATTTATGCTCAATAAAGCACCTATTAAGTATATTTATGGACTTATTGTTGTTTTAATCATCGCCGTCACCTCCTCAGTTTATTACAGCTTGTCGACGCTATTAGCAAGCTTTAAACTGGTTGAACATACCTATCTTTCTATTGATTACGGCAATCAATTCAAAACAACCGTTTTGGACACAGAAAAAAACGTACGAAGTTTTGTTCTTACAGGGAATACACAATTTTTTGATAATTACAGCACAAATTCACATAAATTAACGCTGTTATTAAAAAATGCAGAGGAACATGTCAACGATAATCCTATTCAAATACAACTGCTAAAAAATATTAATTTTTCAATTAATTTATGGCTTGAACAATATGTTGTCGATTTAATGGAAAAGCGAAAACGGCTTGTTGCAGCAAATAATGTGAATGATGCCAATATAATCGAGATATCCAATTTTTTACAATCTAGCGTTTATCGGAGTAGTACGGAAAATATTTATGCTAAAATTCAAAGTTTTATCAAAAATGAAGTTGATTTATTAACCGTTCGTACACAAGAAAACTATGCATTAGCCAATCAAACGATTATTTTTATTATCGTTGGCAATCTATTTGTGATTATTTGCAGTTTTCCCCTCGTTTCCACACTGATGCGTTACATATGGCTAACAGGTGGACGTTCACATTTACAAGAACGTCTTATTGGTGAGCAACAAGTACAAACCCTTGCAGACAATGTCTTATCATTCCTCAGTGAATACCTCACCGCTTATAAAGCCGTCATGTATCTGCCCGACTCCTCTTTAGAGGAAGTTAAAAAACTACATCTTGTCTCTACTTATGCCTGCGCACGGAAACAAGTGCCCCATTACATCACTATGGGAGATGGATTGCTAGGACAAGCCGCCTTGACACCACAATTATTACGTATTCGTGATATTCCCTCAAATTATTTACCCATTTCATCAGGTTTAGGTCAGATAAAACCCATTGAATTGCTCATTTTTCCAATTTTTTATCAAAATAGCATAAAAGGCGTGATTGAATTTGCCTTTTTTAAACCAGTTAGTACGATTAAAGTTGATTTTTTACAACAGGTTTCCTTGATTATTGGCGCGGCGTTACATGGTGCAGAAACGCATCAGCATATTCAAAAATTGTTAGAAGAAACCCAAGTGCAAGCGAGCGAATTACGTTCGCAACAGGAAGAATTAGCCAGCATTAATGAAGAATTAGAAGAACAATACAGCACCTTAGAAAAGCAATATGCTGAAATTAATCGGGTCAATACAACCAATCAACAATTGCAGGCATTAAATAGATCAATAGAGTCTGAAAAACAAGCCTTAGCCCTAGCAAGTCACTATAAATCCACTTTTTTAGCGAATATGTCGCATGAGCTACGCAACCCATTGAATAGTATTTTAATGCTTGCGGAAATTTTTGAGGAAAATATTTATAACAATTTAAACGAGAAGCAAATTGAGCAAGCAAAAACGATTTATAACGCGGGAACGGATTTATTATCACTAATCAATGATATTTTAGATTTAGCCCGCATTGAAGCGGGTAAGCTCAGTATTCAAGCAGAAGAATTTATTTTAGATGAACTTATTGAGCAAACTTATCAAAAATTCTCGCCAATTGCTGAGAAAAAAGGCTTGCGCTTTCTCTCAGAAAAAGCAAAGGATTTACCTTATAGCTTAGTCAGTGATCAGCGCAGAATTAGTCAGATTATTAATAACTTATTATCTAATGCGCTAAAGTTCACTCATGAGGGTGAAGTGATTATGCACATTTATCAGCCTACAGTGGAAGAATTATCGCAATATCAATCTGTAGTAAAAACAAAATTCATTGCGGTACAGGTTAAAGATACAGGTATTGGTGTTGAAAAAGATAAACAAGCAATTATTTTTGAACCTTTTCAACAAGCAGATGGTTCAACAAATCGTCGTTATGGGGGTACAGGGTTAGGTTTATCCATTTCTCGACAATTAGCCAATTTATTAGGTGGATTTATTCATTTAGAAAGTGAATTTGGTAAAGGGAGTTGCTTTACAGTTTATTTACCCATTCATTTACAGTCGACTGAAGATAATCAAGCAGATTTAAACTTAGCAACCAAGATATCTGCACCACCAACAGAGACGCATATGCCTGACTCATTGGAAGAATCCAAAATATCAATAACTACTACAACTGAAACCAATGAATATGATAAAGAATATTACTTTACACATCGGAAAATCTTAGTTGTTGATGATGATAAACATAATCGTTTTGCCTTACAGTTATTATTAGAAAGCAAGAAGATGCAAGTTTTACTTGCGCGAAATGCGCTTGAAGCCTTGCAGACATTAGAAGATAACCCAGATATTGCAGTGGTTTTAATGGACATTATGATGCCCGATATTGATGGATACGAAGCTATTCGGCGTATTCGTACACAAGCCATTCATCGCAAATTACCCATTATTGCGATTACCGCTAAAACCCTTCCCGCTGATAGAGACGAATGTTTGCGTGCGGGTGCAAATGAGTACCTTTCTAAACCAATTAATGCAAACGCATTATTAACACTTTTAAAAATGTGGCTGAATAATGTGTAATAATATGATTTTACTGGATTAAGACTGGTATTTGTTTTGCATAAAATAGGTGAGGTTTATTATTTTTTAATTTTTTTGGCGAAATTTCTTTTTATACTGCAAACTGCTTATAAATGCGTGTAAGCCAAAATGACAATAATAACGCATCCCTTTTAGTGGAGGCAGGGCTATGAACTATATAACTTTTTTTAGGCGTTTACCGTTGCGTTATGTATTGGTAACGCCTTTTATTATTCTGTTGGTGGTAACCGTTACAATCACGGGATATTTATCTTTTTATCATGGACAAGTCGCAATTCGTGATTTAGCGTCGCAATTGTTAGATGAAATCAGTGTGCGTGTTAATGAAAATTTAAATATTTATTTAGAAGAACCATTTGAAGTTAATCAAACTAATCAAAATACGATTAATTTAGGGCTTTTAGACACGAATCAGCTTTCTAATTGGCAAACCTATTTGTGGGAGCAAATTAGGGTGCATCCGACGGTTCATCATATTTCTTTTGGCAATGAAGCACGGGAGTTTGTGGGGGTTGAGCGGTTAGATAATAATCAAATTGTGATGCGTCGCTCTGGACAAGTCACGGATTATAATTACACAACGTATCCTTTAGATGCACAAGGACATCCACAAGCACCTGATGCCGTTACGCCTAATTATGACCCGAGGGCGCGACCTTGGTATCAAATCGCGCTCAAGGCGGGAAAACCTGCATGGAGTGAAATTTTTCCGCATTTTGGTGCGCCGACTTTAATGATAAGCCTGAATCAGCCTGCTTATAGTACCGATGGTAAGTTATTAGGGGTGATTAATAGCGCGTTGCGTCTTTCGCAAATTGGCGAATTTTTACAACAATTAAAAGTGGGTAAAACAGGACAAGTCTTTATTGTTGAACACTCGGCAATGCTGGTTGCAACTTCTTCAGGGGAATTGCCCTTGCGTAAAGTTGCGGATAAACAACAGCGTTTAAGTGCGTTAGACAGTCAACATCCGCTGACTGCGGAAGTGACACGATATTTACAAGGTAGGTTTAATAAATTATCAGATATTCAAAAACCTATGTTTTTAGATTCTGTCTTTAATGACGAAGATATTTTTATTAAAGTCTCACCATATCAAGATGATGATGGGTTAGATTGGTTAGTTATTGTTGCCGTGCCTGCTAATGATTTTATGAGCGCGATTGATAAAAATGCTTATATTATCTTTTTGTTATGTTTAGGGGCTTTGTTAATCGCAATTGCCATTGGGGTTTGGTCAGCTAATCGTGTAACTCTGCCTATTGCGGAGTTAATGACTGCATCATGGCAAATTGCTAAAGGCGAATGGAATCATCAATTACCTTTGCATCGACAAGATGAAATTGGCGAGTTAGCTCGTTCTTTCCATTTTATGGCGACACAACTGCAAGATTCTTTCTTACTCTTAGAAGCTAAAGTCGAGGAGCGTACCGCCCAATTAGCGCAAGCAAATAGCGAAATTATGACGCTCAATGAACGATTAAAAGGCGAAAATTTGCGTATGTCTGCGGAGTTAGACATCACTCGTCATTTACAACAAATGGTGTTGCCCAAAGCGCAAGAGCTTTTACAGATTAAAGAATTAGATATTGCTGGTTATATGGAACCTGCAAGTGAAGTCGGTGGTGATTATTATGATGTTCTACAAAAAGATGGGCGGGTTATTTGTGGTATTGGTGACGTAACAGGACATGGTTTAGAAAGTGGCGTGCTAATGCTCATGGTGCAAATGGCAGTACGGACATTGTTAAATAGTAACGTGCCTAATGTAGAAACTTATTTAAAAGTGTTAAATCGGACTTTGTATGATAATGTTAAACGAATGAATTCTGATAAGAATTTAACATTATCCTTGTTAGATTACGAACAAGGCGTTTTACACTTAAGTGGTCAACATGAAGAGGTTTTAATTGTCCGTCGCAATGGCGTGGTAGAGCGTATTGATACGATTAATCTAGGCTTTATGGTGGGTTTAGAAAGTGATATTGAAACCTTTTTAGGACATCGTGAAATTCGTTTAGCAGAAGGTGATGGTGTAGTGTTATATACCGATGGTTTAACGGAAGCCCGTAATGAACGTGGTCGCGTTTATGGGGTAGAGCGGTTATGTGAGATTGTGAGCCAATATTGGCACTTGCCTGCGCAACAAATTCAAATTCAAGTCATTGCAGATGTACGCGAACATGTTGGCACGCAAAAAGTCGCAGACGATATTACCCTGCTAATTCTAAAAAAAAACCTGATGGCAGAGATTGAGGCTTAAGGAAACAAGAGGATAAGCAACACTAAAAAATGGCTTATCCTTACTTGTTATAGAAATTTAATACTTAACAATTTTACTAAGGCATGTTGAAATAGTGCTTTCTTTCATTGTCACAAGTTAGGATGGACGCATGGCTATTCGAGTTGCTCTTAATCATTTCACACGTTACCGCTATGATCGGTCAGTGTCGATGTCACCGCACGTAATCCGATTGCGCCCCGCCCCGCATTCCCGTACCCCCATACATGCCTACTCGCTAAATATTGAGCCAAAAGAACATTTTATAAATTGGCAACAAGACCCTTTTGGCAACTATCTTGCGCGTGTTGTATTCCCGAATAAGGTCAAAGAATTTTCTGTTGAAGTCGATGTTGTCGCAGAAATGACGGTCATCAATCCCTTTGATTTTTTCTTAGAAGACTATGCGGAAGAATTTCCGTTCACCTATGATGAAAAGTTAGCAAAAGAATTAATTCCTTATTTAGAAATTACTGAAAGTGGTAAATTATTAACTGACTGGTTAAGTAAAGTTGATTTAAAGAAACTGCGTACTATTGACTTTTTAGTCGGCTTAAATCAACGCTTACAAAAAGATATTGGTTACAACATCCGCATGGAGCCTGGCGTACAAAGTTGTGAGGAAACGCTGACCTTAGCGCGTGGTTCGTGTCGAGATACTGCTTGGTTACTTGTCCAAATTCTGCGCCATTTAGGGCTTGCTGCCCGTTTTGTCTCTGGCTATCTCGTTCAGCTCGCGCCTGATATTAAATCGCTCGATGGTCCTTCAGGGCCTGAAGCCGACTTTACCGACTTACACGCATGGACAGAAGTCTTTTTACCTGGGGCGGGTTGGGTTGGCTTAGATGCTACGTCAGGGCTTTTTGCAGGTGAGGGGCATATCCCTTTAGCATGTACACCAGACCCCAGTAACGCCGCCCCAATTACAGGCGCGGTGGATAAATGCGAAACAGAATTTTATTACCATAATCAAGTTACTCGTGTTCATGAAGACCCGCGTGTGACCAAGCCTTATACCGAAGAGCAATGGCAGTCGATTATGGCGTTAGGCTATAAAATCGATAAAGTGCTGAATGAAAATGATGTTCGCTTAACCATGGGCGGCGAACCCACATTCGTTTCTATTGACGATATGGAAGGCGCGGAATGGAACACCGCCGCATTAGGGCCGACAAAACGTAAACTCGCCGATAATTTATTAAAACGGTTGCGTAAACGCTTTGCTGATGGTGCATCATTACATTATGGGCAAGGCAAATGGTATCCAGGCGAGCCTTTCCCGCGTTGGGCATTTGGCTGTTTCTGGCGTAAAGATGGTTTACCCGTTTGGAAAAATCCTGACCTTATTGCCGATGAATCCAAACAATATGGTTATACCCGCGTTGATGCTGAACGTTTTATGAAACAATTGGCGAAACGTCTGGGCATTAAATCACGCTATATTGTCCCTGCTTACGAGGATATGCTGTATTACCTCTGGAAAGAGGGCAACGTCCCCGCAAATTTAGACCCTAAAAAAGCGAATTTAAAAGATGATGTAGAGCGTAAACGCCTTGCCCGTTTACTCAGTGAAGGACTCGACGAGCCGACAGGGTATGTGTTGCCAATTCGTTGGTACTATCATTTTTCAGGCGGTGAATGGCGCAGTTGTCCTTGGGAATTACGACGCGGACAGCTTTATCTCACTCCTGGAGATTCCCCAGCAGGTTTACGCTTGCCATTAGACACACTCCCATGGGTTGCTTTAGATAAGCGTGAAATTCAAGAAGAAAGAAGCCAATTTGAACCCCATTTACCCCTGCAAGATTTTCACGGTACAGTTGCACAACGTTACAGCCAATGGATAGAAACTGACCACAGTCAAGATATTATCCACGAGCAACAAGCTGAACCCGATGATTTACCCCATAACCGTCCCCGCTACATTGAAGAGTTCGTCGATGTTGTGCGGACAGCCCTTTGTGTTGAAGCCCGTAATGGTTTCCTATATGTCTTCTTACCGCCTTTAACCCATTTAGAACATTATTTAGACCTCGTTGCCTCGATTGAAACCGTTGCCAAAGCACTCAATATGCCCGTCGCACTCGAAGGCTACGAGCCACCCCGCGACCCACGCTTATTACGGATGCACATCACCCCCGATCCTGGTGTGATAGAAGTTAATATACATCCTGCACGCAATTGGGACGAACTTGTTAATAACACAAGCATTCTGTATGACGAAGCCTATTACTCCCGTTTAGGGACAGAAAAATTTATGCTCGATGGACGGCATACAGGAACAGGTGGCGGTAATCATGTGACATTAGGCGGTGAAACCCCTGCCGATAGCCCCATGTTGCGCCGTCCTGACCTACTGCGTAGCCTAATTACCTTCTGGCAACATCACCCTAGCTTATCCTACCTTTTTTCAGGCATGTTCATTGGCCCTACCAGCCAAGCACCGCGTGTGGACGAAGCTCGCAACGAAAGCCTGTACGAATTAGAAATTGCTTTCCAACAAATGCCTGAAGGCGAAATTGCCGCGCCGTGGTTGGTTGACCGCTTGTTAAGACATCTCCTTGTTGACCTAACAGGCAATACCCACCGCTCTGAATTCTGCATTGACAAACTCTACTCTCCTGATAGCAATTCAGGACGGCAAGGATTAGTGGAACTACGGGCATTTGAAATGCCACCCCATGCCCGTATGAGCTTGATGCAAATGCTCTTACTGCGCGGTTTAATTGCGCATTTCTGGAAAACGCCTTACAAAAAACCGTTAGTGCGTTGGGGGACGGAATTACATGACCGTTTCTTGCTTCCGCATTTTGTGCAAGAAGACTTCAAAGACGTGATTTATACCCTCCAACAAGCGGGCTATCCTTTCCAACTTGACTGGTTTGCCCCCTTCTTCGAATTCCGCTTCCCGCATTATGGCTCTGTGCAAGTTTCGGGGATTCGTTTGGATTTACACATGGGGATAGAACCATGGCATGTGTTGGGCGAAGAAACCACCAGCACAAGCACAGCACGCTATGTTGACTCCTCCGTTGAACGGATTCAAATCAAAGCGACAGGATTAACAGATAGCCGTTATGTTGTCACCTGCAATGGTCGTCGAGTTCCTTTACATAATACGGGTGTACATGGGGAATATGTTGCGGGAGTTCGTTATCGCGCATGGCAACCACCATCCGCATTACATCCCACTATCCCTGTACATGTGCCATTAGTATTTGATTTAATTGATACATGGACAGGTCGTTCCGTGGGCGGATGTACCTACCACGTTTCCCATCCAGGGGGAAATAACAGCCCCGCATTCCCCGTGAATGCCTATGCAGCAGAATCACGACGCATGACCCGCTTCTTTGATTTTGGACACACCCCTGGCTCTGTCAAAGCCCCTGAATGGTTCAAAGGTTTAGCAGGCTTCTACCCTGAGGGCAATCCGCCACAAGTGATGAGTCCGCCCATAGAAGAGCCAAATGCAGATTACCCTTACACCCTAGATTTACGTCGACAATCAAGGATGTAAACTGATAACGGGATTGCCAGTCCTTGCTTTTCTTTGGTACACATCGCAAAAGACCTGCTAGGTTTTTAAAACCTAGCAGGTCTTTTTTTGTCTGAATCAGAATTAATAGCGCAACTTATAGCCAATCCGTAATAACCAAATACAGAAGCCACTAATAACCATAAAAAAGAAGGTTACTATCAATAAACTCAGTTCTACTGAAGCATCTGCAGTGCCAACAAATCCATATCTAAACCCATCAATCATATAGAAAAATGGATTGTAATGAGAAACAGTTTGCCATAAGGGAGGTAAATCATTGATAGAGTAAAAAACACCACTTAAAAAAGATAACGGTAGAATTACAAAATTTTGAAATGCAGAAACATGATCCCATTTCTCTGCCCACAGTGCCGCAATCAGTCCTAAAGCCCCCAGTACACCACTGCCTAAAATGGCAAAACTAAGAATGATAAACAAATTATGAATAGGTAAAACGACAAACCATAACGCCGCAACCCAGACCCCAATCCCGACCAAAATACCGCGCACGATTGCCGCCCCAATAAAGGCAAGATAAACCTCCCAATCTGACAAGGGCGCGAGCAGCATAAATACAATGTTGCCATTCATTTTCGACTGAAACAGACTCGATGAACTATTAGAAAACGCATTTTGAATTAGCGACATCATCATTAAACCCGGCACTAAAAATGCCGTATAGTTTAAACCATGTACTTTTACATGAGCCTCTAAAACAGAGGAAAAAACAAGCAAGTAAAGTAAGTTCGTGACAACAGGCGTTAATACCGTTTGCATAGTCACTTTTAAAAATCGCCAGACTTCTTTAGCAAAAAGGGTATAAAGTCCTTGCCAATTCATGTTAAATGTCTCCCCGTGAGTTTGAGGAAGACATCTTCTAAATTAGGCTCTTCCGTTTTCAGGTCTTTAAATTGAATATTAGCGTTACGCATTGCTTCTAAAACATGACTGATATTGTCTTGCTCACGATGTAAGCGCAGGACAAGCTCTTGTTCTGTGAGAGACGAAATATTGTGATGTAAATCCATAGGAATCTCATCACGTGTATAAGGACGGGTTAAAATAAAACGAATCTGCTTATACGGATGATCTGACAGCAATACTTGCGTATCATCTAAAGCAACTAATTCCCCTTTATTTAAAATCGCAATGCGTTCACAAAGGGCTTCTGCTTCTTCTAAATAATGCGTTGTTAAAACTATCGTATGTCCCTTTTGATGCAGGGATTTTGTAAATGTCCACAACATTTGACGCAGTTCAACATCCACACCTGCCGTCGGCTCATCTAACACAACAACGGGCGGTTTATGCACAAGGGCTTGCGCGATTAAAACCCGTCGTTTCATCCCCCCTGAAAGATGTTGTAAATTAGTATAAGCTTTATCCGTAAGGCTTAAGGTTTCTAACAACTCATCAATCCAGCCATAATTTTCTTTACCATAACCAAAATAGCCTGATTGTAAGCGCAACATTTCGACGACGTTAAAAAAAGGGTCGTAAACCAACTCTTGAGGAACAACCCCAATTTTATGGCGTGCTTGTCGCCATTGTTGGCGCACGTCATGCCCTAAAATGGTCACTGTGCCACTACTGGCTTGAACCAATCCCCCCATAATATTAATCAGGGTAGATTTTCCTGCCCCATTTGGTCCTAACAAACCGAAAAAACTGCCTTGTGGAATATCAAACTCCACTTGCTTTAATGCCGTCAGTTCACGGTATTGCTTATGCACCTGTGAAATATGCACAGCTGCTGTCATGGTAAAACCTCGCTTAATCCCAATGATGCCATCGATTAAATAATGTTAAATAATAAATTATTATCTTGATTGTGTTAAAAAATCTTGCACATTGCTAACGGTTGCAAGACTCAGTAATTGCGCTGGCAGATGACGAAATTCAATAGGCTGTTGGCGGGTTAATTTGCGTAGCTCAATTAAAAAGGCAAGTCCTGCGCTATCAGTACGAGTCACGGCTTGCAACTCTATGACTTGAGGAAATTGATTTTTTTTAGCCTCCTCAAGGCAAGCCTTTAATAAAGCAGGGACGGTGGAAAAATTTAATTCACCGGTTAATCGCCAAAGTTGTGAATTTTCTACGTGTAACTGGTTCATAACTGTCTCATTCAAATAGGTATAAAATGAGTAACGGCTTTAGTCAGCAACCCTTAAGCGGGAAAGACTAAAGCCGTTATTAAAACATCTAATCTAAGAATATAACTTAGGAATTAGGTTTATTGCTGGTTTGGTTACGACTAGCAATTTTTTCAATCAATTTGTCCACACCAATGGTGTTGATATCAGTTTCAAATTCAGAACGATAGTTAGTAACAAGGCTCACACCTTCAGCACTGACGTTGTAAACCTTCCATTGATTGTCATTATTCAAAAACATATCGTAGTCTAAAGACACAGGTGCTTTACCGCCATAATTAACTTTGGTACGAATGGTTAAGCGTTTGGCATCATTTTCAGCACGCACAGGGAGATAGTTGACATCAATAGAACTTGCAGCGGCTTCTATTAATGCTGCGGAATAAGTGCGCACTAATAAACTGCGGAATTCTTCCACAAAGCGTTTTTGTTGGCTCTCATTCATGCCCTGCCAATTTTTCCCTAACACCAAACGGGACATTCTTTCAAAGTCAAAAATTGGTAATACAATTTCGTCAACAAGGGGATAAACAGCGGAAGGATTAGATTTAAGGGCATCTTTATTGGTTTTAAGCGAGCTTAACATCTTCTCAGTGGTTTGCTGTACCTGTGCTTGAGCATCAGTGGTTGCATCTGCCCAAACTTGTGCATGTGGTAAAAATGTGAGGGAAAGCAATAAACTAACAGCTTTAATCAGTTGTTTCATTGGATGATGTCCTGTAGGGAATTAAAGATAGTTTTCAATACAGTAGGGGTAGTATCAGTATTTATCAAGCAGAATAACTGCTTTTTTATTGATAATTAACGATTTTTAGTCAGTCAATCGACCTATAACTAAGTAACTGCGCTTATTTTATAACAAGCCCGCACATTTGCAGTGTGTTATAAACCTGATTGTATCATTGGGTAAATCAGGCTAATGCACTTTCTCTGTATGACTAATGCTAATCCCCTTGTATTTTCCAGATAACCCTGCATGTTAGTACGTTAAGCCATTCTCCATCACTGCTCACCCCTTTTTCCTGATTTTATTTATCTTATGCTAGATACACTGATTTTTATCCTGTTATTAATGCTGATTATTTGGTATTGGTTTGCGACAGTCATTTAGGCAAAGCGCAGGATTATGAAGTTGATTTAGCCTTGACTCACCTTGAACATACCCAAGAAAAGGACTTGCTGTTATGTGACCGTAACTATCCCTCTTTTCGTTTTATTTCGAGCCTCTATCAGGCACAAAGAGATTTTGTAATACGTTATTCAGCCAGTTCATTTAAACAAGCCCGCGACATGCTCATTTGAAGTACTCATCACCCGTTTACGCGATGAAACTTTACACCCCACTGCCGATTTTAAAGAACTCTATCGCTTACGCTGGGGCATTGAAACCTTCTTTGGTCTGTTAAAAACCCGTTTAGGCTTAGAGAATTTTACAGGAAAATCCGCTGAATCGGTGTATCAAGACTTTTACTCAACCGTGTATTTAACAGGCGTTGAGTCCATCTTAACCGAGAGTAGTCAACCTTGAGTTCGGCGGGTTTTATAAAACAAAACAGAGACCTGCTAGGTTTTCAAAACTTAGCAGGTCTGTTGGAACATGCGAAAAGGGTTGAAGGACTGGCAGAGATTATTCTCTTGTTTTTCATCGGGACTCACCAGACAAGCTGTTGTCTTTTTTAAAAGAAACTCGCCGAACTCAGGTAACTAAAAAACGTACGTTTATTTCTGACTAATCCAACCTGTTCCCGAACGCATCGTTTAACACCTCGCTCTCGTTCCTCTGAACGGGCTTTACTTTTTTATGCTCAACATTCTAAAAAATCTTGCTTTTAATCCTTATCTTAATGGCTTTGACCTGCTGACACCCCAACAAACTGATTAACCCGCTACTCATCAGTAAATAATGCGCAACTCATTTTTTTATGCGTGAATGCATTATGTAATCCCCACTTAAATTAAATCACGCTTGATCATTATAAATCAACTTATTGATTTTAAAACATATAGCAATACAATCTTTATTGCATCAGAAAACACGTTATTCTGTAATAAAGCATTTTGCGAAGTTTAAGAATAAGGAAACATCCATCAATGTCACAAGTAAACTATCCTATCCGTATTTTACTCGTTGATGACCATATCGTGGTTAGAGCGGGTTATCGACGCTTGATAGAACGTCAATCACACCTACAAATTGTGGCAGAAGCCAGCAATGGCGAGATTGGTTATCAACTTTATATACAACATCAACCCGATGTCATTGTGATGGATTTATCCATGCCCGGTAGAGGTGGCATTACAACCATTCAACGTTTATCCTCACGAACCAATAAAGCCCGTGTGTTAGTTTTTTCTATGCACGAAGAACCCATTTTTGCAGAACACGCGCTATTAGCAGGGGCATCGGGCTATATTACTAAAAGTAGCGCACCAGAAGTATTAGTAGAAGCAATAGAGCGGGTTGCACAAGGTGAAATGTATCTGGGAAACGATATTGCGCAAAAACTGGCTTTACACAGTGTACTGAACAACGCAAGCACAGGCATAAAAAATTTATCTACCCGCGAATTTGAAGTATTTCGCTTGTTAGCTGAAGGATTATCAACAACAGATATTGCTGCACAACTCGCAGTTAGCCACAAAACAATTGCCAACTACTACAGCCAAATCCGCCAAAAACTAAACGTCAACAACACCGCAGAATTAATTCGATTAGCAATTCGTCACGGTATTGTGAAAATCTAAAGAGTTATAATGAGTTTACGCCTAAAAATTAGCTTATTTATCAGTGGTGGCACACTACTTGTTCTATTATTTGCCATCCTCCTTGTCGTGATGAATGCACGCAATGCTGTAGAAGAAGAAGTCAACTCAACAGCGCAACTAACCCTTGATTTACTTGAAACCATTTTAAGTGACTTACCAAATGACAGCGCGCATTACCAAACCATTATTCAGCATCTTAAAAATATGGAAAAACGTCGTCATCTCACCATTCATCTACAAAATGCAAACAACACAGAAATCCTGCATGATAACCCTGTTACGCAAACCATACCCACTGTACCCCGCTGGTTTATTGCACTAGTTGCACCACAAACCCATCTTTTCCAACGCACACTTACCTCAACTGCTTTAACCCAAACCACCCATATTCTGTTACAAACTGACCCTAGCGATGAGATAGAAGAAGCATGGCAAGAATCATCGGATTTATTAATACTAATTTTAGGGTTTGCTATCAGCATCATTATATTACTTTACATTGGATTAGGCATTGCATTACGTCCACTCACCCAATTACAACAAGCCTTAGATGCCATTGAACATCGTCAATATCAAACCCGTTTACCCCAATTTAAACTATCTGAATTTAATAAATTAGCGCAACAATTCAATGGAATGGCGCAAGAACTACAACGCATCCAACAAGAAAACCAACGCCTGCTCCAATACTCACTCACACTACAAGAAGAAGAACGGCGCACCATTGCACGAGAACTCCATGATGAATTGGGGCAATGTTTAAACGCGATTAAAGCAGATGCGTTTTTTATCATGGGTGACAATCAACAGCCCGCTATTCATGACAGTGCAAAAGCCATTGCCGATACAGCCAGTTATGTTTACAACCTTGTTAAAGATATGATTCGTCGGTTACGCCCCGCTGCCTTAGACGAATTAGGTTTGATTGCCGCCTTACAACAAACCCTCAATGATTGGCAAATCCGCTACCCACAAACCCAAGTTGATTTCCAAACCACGGGCGATTTTTCCCAACTAGAGACAACAACCAGCATTCATCTTTATCGCATTGTGCAGGAAGGCTTAACCAACGTTGCAAAACATGCAAACGCAACGGTATTACAGATTAGTTTGGTTTATCACGCAGAAAAAAATACAATTCAATTAATGATTCATGATAACGGCAATGGTTTCGACACACAGATTTATCATGCAGGATTAGGCTTAATTGGAATACGTGAACGGGTTGAAGCATTAGCAGGACAATTAGATATTAATAGTAACAGAGGACAGGGGACGCACTTAAGCCTCACGTTACCGTTACAAAACTGAAACACTCTGTATCAAAAAATGTAAAATTGTCTTAAAATAAAGACAAATCGTTATGAAATCTATTTTTTAGGCAAATTTCCTGCTAAAAATCGGGAAATTTTCCCAAAAAAACGCCTGTTATTTTCCCTTCTCTCTTTATCCCCTCACTCGTTATACTGCCAACTATTATTTAAGTTTGATAAAGCCTTAGCGATATATTGCAAAGCAATTATCTCATCCTAAATAAATAACGGCACGCTATAACTATTAAAAATAATATTTTTTCCGTAAAAAGACTATCAAGGGAGATAAATAAGATGTTATCTGCATTAACCCGTCATCCACTGAGCATTGCACTCAGTGCCGCATTATTGACTTGCAATCTCAATTTGGCACATGCCGATACAAAACCCGTTACTTGGGAAGATATTTTAAACGATGCGGAGACATCAGAAGATGTGCTGATGTATGGCATGGGTGTGAAAGCGCAACGCTGGAGCGCGTTAAAAGAAATTAATACCGATAGCGTAAAAATGTTACAACCCGCATGGAGCTTCTCCTTTGGCGATGAAAAACAACGCGGACAAGAAACTCAAGCAATTCTACAAGATGGCGTGTTATACGTCACCGCTTCCTATTCCCGCATTTTTGCCCTAGATGCACGCACAGGGAAACGGTTATGGGAATATTCCCACCGTTTACCTGATGATATTCGCCCATGTTGCGATGTGATTAATCGTGGTGCGGCGATTTATGGCGATAAAGTCTTTTTTGGCACACTGGACGCGAGCCTTGTTGCGCTGAATAAAAATACAGGAAAAGTGGTTTGGAAAGAAAAGTTTGAAGACCACAAAGTCGGCTACACCATGACAGGCGCACCCACGATTATCAAAGACCAAAAAACAGGGCGCGTTATGCTTATTCATGGTTCTTCAGGTGATGAATTTGGGGTTGTTGGAAAACTGTTTGCGCGTGACCCTGATACAGGGAAAGAAATTTGGATGCGTCCTCTCGTTGAGGGACATATGGGCAGATTAGACGGCAAAGAAAGCACGCCAACAGGCAATCCGCAAGCTCCTTCTTGGCCTCGTGATAAAGAGGGCAAACTGGTAGAAGCATGGAATCATGGCGGTGGCGCGCCTTGGCAAAGTGCCTCGTTTGATGTGGAATCCAACACAATTATTATCGGCGCGGGCAATCCTGCCCCATGGAATGCGTGGGTACGTCATCCGGGGGATAGTTTATTTACCTCTGGTCAAGCCTATGTTGACCCGACCACAGGCGATTTAGTCGGTTTTTATCAACATACGCCCAGCGACACATGGGATTTTTCAGGCAATAACGAAATTGTTTTGTTTGAATATCAAGATGAAAATGGTAAGCAAATCAAAGCAGGCGCACATGCTGACCGCAACGGCTTTTTCTACGTTACTGACCGTACCAAATTAGCAGAACGCGGCGTAGTCGAACCGAATAAGCCTACCGCGTTGATTAACGCTTTTCCCTTTGTCGACGGCGTGAATTGGGCAAGTCATATCGATTTAAAAACAGGACGACCTGTAGAAGTAGAAGGACGTCGTCCGCCCCTGCCTGAAGGTGATGAAAAGCGTGGCAAAGCCGTTGAAGTTTCCCCCCCATTTTTAGGCGGTAAAAACTGGAATCCAATGGCATATAGCCAAGATACAGGCTGGTTTTACTTAGGCGCGAACCAATGGAAGGAAAGCTATTGGACAGAAAATTGTACCTATCGTGCGGGTTCTGCATTTCTCTGCATGGGTTTCCGTATTGCACGCATGTTTGATGACCATGTTGGCACACTTCGCGCGATTAACCCCAAAACGGGCAAAGTAGAATGGGAACATAAAGAAAAAATGCCATTGTGGTCTGGGGTGTTAGCTACTGCGGGTAATCTTATTTTTACGGGTACGGGTGAGGGTTATGTTAAAGCCTTTAACGCCAAAACGGGCGAAGAATTATGGCAATTTCAAACAGGTTCAGGGGTAATTTCTAGCCCGATTACGTGGGAAATGGACGGCGAACAATACATCGGTCTTGCCTCTGGTTACGGTGGAGCAGTGCCATTATGGGGCGGAGACATGGCAGAATTAACCAAACCGATTAAACAAGGGGGTTCATTCTGGGTATTTAAAATTCCTACGTGGGCAAAATCCTTGGTAAAAGAAACCAGCAAATAACACAAACATTACCTGAATCAGAATACTCAGAATACATTGAATTAAATATCAATAATGCTGAAAATACTGATACAAACTGTTAATTATAAAGAATGCCTAACGTTTACTCGTTTGGCATTCTTAAAACAAGCCCATAAGGATGTTATTTGATGCGTTTCTTTTCCCCTCTATTTTTCTTATCTATTCTATTTATAACTAATAGTTATGCAGATGACGCGACTGATAATCCAGAACCTGTACTGGTTATCAATGGTTGCGTGATTCAGCCGAAAACCATTTGCCAAAAAGCAGACTTGCGCAATGCCGACTTACGACATGCCCAACTGATGCAGGCAGATTTAAGCGGTGCAAACCTACAAGGTGCAAATTTAGCACGAGCAGATTTACGCCATATCAACTTAACAGGGGCAAATCTACAAGATGCTAATTTACTAGCCGTAGATGCTTGGGCGGGATTTTTACAAGGGGCGAACTTACAAAATGCGTCATTAATTGGAGCAAACCTAGAATTTGCTCGTTTAAGTGCAACAAACCTAGAAAATGCCAACTTAGAAGGTGCGGATTTAGAAATGGCAATGTTGCCAAAAGCAAAACTCATCAACGCCAATTTACGCAATACCAACCTACAAGAAACCAAATTTTATAATACCGACCTTTATGGCGCGGATTTAACAGGGGCAAAAATACGTTACACCATTTTCCAAGATGCACAAATGGAAAAATGCACCGCTTGCCCTGTCAATTGGTAGGTAGTGCTAGTTAAGGATAAAAGCAGAACTTAACCTCTCTCTAACCCTCTCTGTAAACTCACTGCCATTAAGATAAGGAAAAAAAGAGCTAGAATAACCTGAGTTCGGCGAGTTTCTGTTAAAGAAACAACAGCTTGTCTGAATCAGAATTCATAAAATTTTCAGAATTAGCAGAATTAAAAAGCATGATTCATCTTACTTTTTGGTTTAAGGGTTTTAAATTCCGCTAATTCTGTTAATTCTGAAAATCCTTATTCAGACAATATTTTAATCTTGTCTGGTGAATTCCGATGAAAAACAATAGAATAATCTCTGCCAGTCCTTCAACCCTTTTCGCGTGTTCCGACAGACCTGCTAGGTTTTGAAAACCTAGCAGGTCTCTGTTTTATTTTATAAATCTCGCCGAACTCAGGTTAATACGAATCACGTTTTTTAATTCTGCTAATTCTGAAAATTTTGTGAATTCTGATTCAGACAAAAAAAGACCTGCTAGGTTTTAAAAACCTAGCAGGTCTCTGTTTTATTTTATAAATCTCGCCGAACTCAGGTTATTTAGCACTACCACTGCGCTTATTTTATAACAAGCCCGCACATTTGCAGTGTGTTATAAACCTGATTGTATCATTGGGTAAATCAGGCTAATGCACTTTCTCCGTATGACTAATGCTAATCCCCTTGTATTTTCCAGATAACCCTGCATGTTAATACGTTAAGCTATTCTCCATCACTGCTCACCCCTTTTTCCTGATTTTATTTATCTTATGCTAGATACACTGCTTCTTATCCTGTTATTAATGCTGATTATTTGGTATTGGTTTGATAGTCAACGTAGCCATGAACGCGCTGTCAATATTTGCCGTCAACTTTGCCGACAATATGAATTACAACTATTAGATGACACCGTTGCACAGAGTCGTTTAGGGTTAAGCCGTCGTACTAATGGATGGTTACAACTCAAACGCACTTATACCTTTGAGTTTTTTACAGGTGGAACAGAACGCTATGAAGGCTTATTAATTTTAAATGGCAATAAATTAGAAATGTTTGAATTATCACATCTAACAGAACGGACTTTTATCAGTTAAGTAGCAGAGAATTTTTATTTATGAATGTATCAACACAACGCGCGGTTTTAGTCACAGGTTGTTCTAGTGGCATCGGTTATTGTGTCGCAAAAGGCTTACAAGCAAGAGGTTATCGAGTATTCGCAACAGCGCGACGAGCGGAAGATATTGCCCGCTTACAAACGGAAGGCTTAGAAACTTTATATTTAGAACTGAGTGATTCAGCCTCTATTCATCAAGCCGTTGAAACCTTACTGCAAAAAACAGGCGGACAACTCTATGGATTATTTAATAATGCCGCTTATGGTCAACCCGGTGCTGTGGAAGATTTAAGTCGTACTGCATTAGAAGCACAATTCGCCAGTAATCTCTTTGGAACGCATGAACTGACTTGCTTATTACTGCCCGTCATGCGTCGCCAAGGAGAAGGGCGAATTATTCAAAATAGTTCGATTCTTGGTTTAATCGCCATGCCCATGCGCGGAGCTTATAACGCCTCTAAATTCGCGCTAGAAGGGTTAAGCGATACTTTACGCTTAGAATTACAGGGCACAAATATTTTTATTTCACTCATCGAACCCGGTCCAATACGCAGTCGTTTCCGTCTCAATGCCTTAGCCATGTATAAAAAATACATAGACCCCAGCCACAGCCCACACCAAGCACATTATCAGCAAGCAGAAGCACGCTTGCAAAAACAAGGCGATGGCGCGCCCTTTACGTTACCGCCTGATGCAGTATTAACCCGTGTGATTCACGCTTTAGAAGCAAAACGTCCAAAAATACGCTATTACGTGACTTTTCCAACTTATTTACTGACAACACTTAAATGGCTATTGCCCCATCGAATAATGGACTGGCTAATTCGTCAATTACCGACTTAATAACTGGATATTTCACAAAAAATTGAATCTGATGGAAAAAGGCTTAAACCATTAACCCTGTGCCACGTTGCAACATTTCCGTGGCATGTGCTAACGTTTGCGCGGTCATTTCTACCCCCCCTAACATCCGCGCGATTTCTTCGACACGCTGTTGCGGGGTTAATGCCTTAATTTGGGTTTGCGTGACTTGTTTACGGGTCGTTTTACTGACTTGTAAATGCTGATGTCCTTGGCAAGCGACTTGGGGTAAATGGGTAATACATAAAACTTGACGTTTTTCCCCTAATTTTTGCAATAATTGCCCGACAATCTCCGCCGTTCCCCCCCCAATCCCCACATCAACTTCATCAAAAACTAATGTCGGCACGCCACTTTTTTGCGCAGTAATCACCTGAATAGCAAGACTAATCCGTGATAGTTCCCCGCCTGATGCGACTTTATGCAAAAGTTTAGGCACTTGTCCTGCGTTAGCACTGACTAAAAAATCAATTTTATCCATGCCTAACGCGCTAGGGTTAGCCGCAACATCAGGCGTGACTTGAATCACTAATTGCCCGTTCGGCATTCCTAAACGCTGCATATTGCGGGTGATTTGCTCGGCGAGTGTTTGTGCGGTTTGACAACGATGTTGTGATAATGCAAGGGCATGTTTTTGATATAACGTTAGATTTTTTTGTACTTCATGCTCTAACGCATGAGCGCGTTGCTCATAATTTTCTAAAGCGGTTAATTGTTCCGTGAGTTGTTGATAAATTGCGGGTAATTCCTGCGCTTTCACCTTATGTTTACGCGCAAGGGTTTGTAAACCTGCAATTTGTTGCTCAACCTCAGCAAGGCGACTGCCATCAATATCTAAATGATTTAAATAACTGTGTAATTCGCTAACGGCTTCCTGCGTTTGAATCAATGCGTTCTCTAACAAGCTATTAATCCCTGTTAAACTTGGGTCATGCTGTTGCACGCTACTGATTTCTTGCCCTGCTTGGACTAAACCCGATAACACCGCATAACCGTCATCTGCATCTAACAGTTGCAAAGCCCGCTGTGCGTTTTCTAATAATTTGCTGGCATTGGCTAAACGTCGATGTTCATTATCTAACTGTGTAATTGCATCGACCGACAATTCATAATTTTCCAACTCTTGCACTTGATAACGGAGAAAATCGAGGCGTGCTTCTCTATCACTTGCCTGTCCCCCTAATTCCGCCAATGCTGTTTTGCACGTTTTCCACTGCTGATAAGATTGCGTAACAGCCTGAAGTAGTGCGTGGTTATCGCTCATATCATCCAATAATTGCCGTTGCATTTCCTGCTTTAACAGCGATTGATGCGCGTGTTGTCCATGAATATCAACCAAGAACGCACTCAAATCTCGCAAAATTTGCACATTGACCGCTTGCTGATTAATAAAAGCTTTAGACCGCCCATTACTATTAATTATCCGCTGAACGGTGCACTGTTCAGGTTGCTGCGCGGACAACTTCAGTCCTTGTTGCTGTAGCCACACTTGCAAGTCAGGAGCTAATAAAAAACAGGCTTCAATACTCGCACTATCAGCCCCTTGCCGTACAAAATAACTATCAGCTCGCTCACCTAACGCTAAACCTAACGCATCAATTAAAATAGACTTACCTGCGCCCGTTTCACCACTGATAATGGTTAGCCCTTTGGATAAAGACAACGACAGTTTTTCGACAACCGCAAGATTTTCTATATGCAATGCTTGTAACATATTAAAAGAAAAAATAAAAATCAGTAAATGAATGCAGCATTAGAATGTGAGTCATCCGCACCGCGTCAAAATGGTTTCAATCATACGTTATCTATTGTAAATGACAATGTTGTGTAGTCCGTATCCTTGCCAATGTGCATTTTATCCCCAGTTTACTATCGTTTATACTGCTCACGCTTATGCTCATTCACTTCTCTTTTACTAACCTGATAATTGGGCAATTTTAAAATGAATTTATGCGGTTTCCCTGTTGGCTTAAATAGCCCCCTCTTTCTGATTGCTGGCACTTGTGTCGTTGAATCGGAACAATTAGCCCTAGACACAGCAGGCACTTTAAAAGAAATCACTCAAAAACTGGACATTCCATTTATTTATAAATCGTCATTTGATAAAGCGAACCGTTCTTCACACAACAGCTTTCGTGGTTTAGGCATAGAACAAGGCTTAACCATTTTAGCCAAAGTACGGGCGCAAATTGGCGTGCCCATTTTAACCGACGTGCATGAAGACACGCCTTTAAATGAAGTTGCCAGTGTGGTCGACGTATTACAAACCCCTGCTTTTTTATGTCGGCAAACGAATTTTATTCAAAACGTTGCCCGCCAAGGCTTACCCGTCAATATCAAAAAAGGACAATTTCTTGCCCCTGACGATATGTTAAACGTGGTAGAAAAAGCGAAAGTAACAGGAAATCAATCAATCATGGTTTGTGAACGTGGTATTTCATTTGGCTATCACAATTTAGTCGTTGATATGCGTTCACTGGCTATCATGCGAAAAACCGCTTGCCCCGTCGTCTTTGATGCTACACACGCTGTGCAATTACCGGGTGGACAAGGACATGCGTCAGGCGGACAACGTGAGTTTGTCCCCGTTTTAGCCCGTGCCGCTGTTGCTGCTGGCGTTGCAGGTTTATTCATGGAAACTCATCCCACCCCAGAAACTGCGTTAAGCGATGGTGCAAATTCATGGCATTTACACCGTATGCAAGAATTGCTGGAAACGTTGAAGGCGTTGGATGAAACAGTGAAGAAATCGGGGTTTATCGAGGAAGTGATGTGACGCTAGAATTTTTATGCATAAAATAATGCGCATTAAAAACCTAAATACCATTTTTAGTGTAAAATTTTTTGCGAAAATGTTGACATAAAGCATTATTACGCAATAATTAATTACATATCAGTTTAATCTGATATGTAATGCATTTTCGTAGTAAAAACATTCTTGTTTTTTCTTATGTTCATTATGGAGGACATCATGTCAATTAACTTCAATCAACATTGTTCTCAACATGAAATGTCAGAGGGAGTTTTGCAAATTGTGGGAGAGAAAAGTAGCGGTCAACAGCCTGTTTTGGCTATTACTTCACAACGAGTGTTGTTATTACATGAAAAAAAAGGATGGCTTTCTACCCATGAACATATTGTTGCGCAAAGAGACATTAAACAACTGGCTCTAGTTAATGTCGATCACGAAAGTCATTTTTTTTCTTTTTCTAGTTACTCGCACGTATCTATTTATTTCTACTCTGGATACGAGTTTGAACCTTACCAACCACACTTTATTGACGATGATCCTTTTTTGATTTCCTTAGAGGATAGCTTTGAAAATCGCAAATATATCAAATTTTTACATGATATTGCAGAACAAGTAAGAACCCAACGGGGAGAAATGGTTAGAAATTTTTTTATGCATAAAACGCAAGAGCGTTATTTACCACCACAATAATAATACATAAATAATTACGCATCTAAACAAGGATAGTTTACAATATGCATGTTATTTATTATCACCATTATGTTATTTTTTAACTTGGGCTTGGTGAGTTCCTCTTAAAAAAGACAGTAGTTTGTCCGAATCAGGATTATCAACATTTTCAGGATGAAATCGTTGACGTATTGTTAATTCTGATTCAGACAAAAAAAGACCTGCTAGGTTTTGAAAACCTAGCAGGTCTCTAATAAAACTCGCAATACTGGGGTTTACTTAGTTTGTGCTTGATTCGCAACCGAATTAACAGCCGCTTCAACCGCCGCTTGGTCGCCTAAATAATAATGCTTGATAGGTTTACAATTTTCATCTAATTCATAGACTAAAGGAATAGCGGTGGGAATGTTTAAGTTGACAATGTCTGTTTCAGAAACATTATCTAAATACTTAATCAGTGAACGAATACTATTACCATGTGCCACAATAATGACTTGCTTCCCCGATTTAATCGTAGGGACAATGGTTTCTTCCCAATAAGGCACAAAACGGGCGACTGTTTCTTTTAAACTTTCCGTTAACGGCAATTCTGCCTCGCTTAACGCCTTATAACGGGGGTCATTACCCGCATAACGTGCGTCTGTTTTTTCCAATGCAGGTGGGGGAATGTCATAACTCCGTCGCCAAATTTTTACCATGTCCTCGCCATGTTTTTGCGCGGTTTCCGTCTTGTTTAAACCCTGTAACGCCCCATAATGACGCTCATTTAATCGCCAATTGCGATAAACAGGAATCCACATTAAATCCATTTGGTCTAACGTAATCCATAAAGTACGGATGGCTCTTTTTAAAACAGAGGTGTAGGCAATATCAAATGTAAAGCCTTCCTTTTTCAATAATTGTCCTGCTTGGGTTGCTTCTTCCAGCCCTTTAGGAGACAAATCGACATCTGTCCATCCTGTAAAGCGGTTTTCTTTATTCCAAACACTTTCCCCATGTCGCAGTAATACAATTTTGTACATAATAGGCTCTTTAAACTAGGTTGATAGGTCACAATAATTATAAAAATGAAAAGACTTTTTTTTAGATTTTTTAATAAAAAAAGCGTTTAAAGACTAAAATAAGCTTTTCTCAAGAATAAAGCGTCTTTTTTAAAAAGCGAAACCAGCATTTTATAACAACAACACGATGACTTTAAAACAGCAAATAATCGTGAGTAACTAAATAATTTATATAAACTACATTCATGTCTGTATTAAAAATTTTATTGTAACCTGAAATACACATATCTCCAAACGTTTTACAAGCACATACGAATAAGCCACTATATTAGTGTATTACTATGTAATTATTAAACAGATAAATAATCACCATAAAGCAACGGTTCACAGATATTTGCTATATAATAAATGAGAGAAAAAGCAAAAAAATGTAAATATGCTTTAAAAGAGACGGACTGCGTAGCAGATAACTTGAAAATAGCGAGTATTTGACAATATCTAAATTGTTGCAAATAGATAGCTTTGTGTGGAACCAGAAATTTATGGCAGAAAATATTCAACCGATTGCGCTGATTACCCATGATGAAGATATTGAACGAGCAGCGCGTTCGATGAAAGCAATGTCCCATCCTCTACGTCTCAAAATCTTGTGCACGTTAGGAGAACATGAATTGAGTGTGCAAGATATCGTGGAACAAGTGGGCACTTCACAAAGCAATATTTCACAACATTTGGCAATTTTACGAGATAAAGGGATTTTAACCTCTCGTAAGGATGCAAATCGAGTGTATTATCGCGTCGGTGATGCTCGAACATTACGCCTAATTAGTATGATGCGTGAGGTTTTTTGCTCATTTTGTAGCTAATTACTTGCATGAGCCTTGAATAATCCCCATTTCAGATAGTTTGAGATGGGGATTATTCTTTTATGGGAACAATTTGCATTAAAATAGATGCGCATTTACAGCATTTAATCAATTCAGCAATCTGACGCATTTTTAAATACAGGAGACATAAAATTATGGGACAATTTTTTGAGTTTATGGGAAATCATCCCTTTTTATTCATGGCATTATTTGTTGTTGCGACGCTGTTAGCATGGCAAGTGTTTAATAGTGCAGGACTTGGGAATGCCTTGCAACCACAAGAGGCAACTTTAAAAATCAATCGTGAAGATGCCATCGTTGTCGATGTTCGTGAAGAAAATGAATATACACAAGGTCATATTATCAATGCCTTACATATTCCGCTGGGCAGTTTAGTCAATAAGTTAAATCGTTTAGAAAAGTACCGCGACCGCCCAATTATTGTCAGTTGCATGACAGGACAACGCTCTGCAAGTGCGGTTGGGATTCTCAAGAAAAATGGGTTTGATAATGTGTATAATTTGAGCGGTGGCATAATGGCGTGGCACAATGCCAATTTACCTGTTGCCAAAGGAAAGGAAACCAAGGAAAAACAGGTTGCTGATGTGGTAGAAAACGTGAGCGAAAACGCATAAGGCTATTCTTTAAATCGCATTTTTTCCCTATTTTTGTGTATTAACACATTCACCATTTTATTTTGAGGACTGTAGCTGTGGCAGACGAAAACCAACAAGTGCAAGAAACTTTTCAAATCGGTACGATTTATTTAAAAGATATTTCTTTTGAAACCTCCAATTCTCCTGATGTTTGGAATGCACAAGGAAAACTTGCACCAGAAACCGAAATTACCAGTAGTATAAGTGCGTTACGTCAGGATGTTTACGAAGTAATTTTAAAAGTCAACGTCACGGTTAAAGTCAATGATAACACTGCTTTTATTGTTGAAATTCAACAAGCAGGAGTTTTCATGATTCAAAACTTTACCCAAGACCGTTTAAACTACATGTTAAACAGCTACTGCTTAAGCATTCTATTCCCCTATGCCCGTGCTAACATTGCTGATTTAGTCACACGCGGTGGCTTCCCGCCTTTAACCTTAGGCATCATGAATTTCGACGCGATGTATGCCCAACGCATTCAACAACTGCGTGAAGAAGCTGCCAAAGCAGCGACAGCAACTGGCGCAACCGCTTAATTCCAACCGAAAAATACCTTGCATGTTATCGCCGTCCGCCTTATTAGTCTTAGGGGCAGGGTCATGGGGCACTGCACTGGCTCTTGCGCTTGCCCGTCGACAATACCCTATTTACCTTTGGGGTAAAGACCCTGCGCATGTTCATACTTTACAAATACAACGTTGTAATCAACGATTTTTGCCGAATGCGGTTTTTCCCGATAATTTATACGCCATTACGGACTTCGTAACCCTCATGCCGATTGTGGAAGACATTATTATTGTCGTTCCTAGCCATGGCTTCCGCGAAACCTTAAAAAAAATAAAGCCCTACATTACAAAAAATCATCGTTTATGCTGGGCAACAAAAGGCTTGGAATATCAAACAGGGTTGCTTTTACACGAAGTAGCGCGTGCAGAATTAGGCGATAACATCCCTCTCGCGGTTTTGTCAGGTCCTTCATTTGCCGGTGAAGTCGCTGCCGCCTTACCGACAGCGGTCACGATTGCCGCACAAGACATCGAAAACGCTCATCATGTCGCCCAATTATTTCATCAAGCCTCATTCCGTGCTTATACCAGTAATGACATGGTCGGGGTACAAATTGGGGGCGCGGTTAAAAATGTCATTGCCATTGCTGCAGGTATCGCAGATGGTTTAAAAATGGGAGCAAATACCCGTGCCGCTTTAATTACACGTGGACTGAGCGAAATTGTACGTTTAGGCATTGCCCTCGGTGGACAACGCGAAACCTTTATGGGTTTAGCAGGCTTAGGCGATTTAGTCCTAACTTGCACTGATAACCAATCCCGCAATCGACGCTTTGGCTACGCACTCGCGCAAGGCATCAGCCTAGAAGCTGCACAAGCTCAAGTTGGACAAGTGGTCGAAGGCATACATGCTGCAACCATCACCCACCAACTCGCCCAACAGCACGGTGTAGAAATGCCCATAGTCAACCATGTCAACCAAGTATTAACAGGACAAAGCACCCCACTAGAAGCCGCTCAAGCCCTGTTAGCCCGTGAACCCAAGCCAGAAATGCTATAAAAAATGAGCGATAAACTCACTGAAGCCCGTGCATTATTCCTCGACAGTAAATATGGTGTGCTATCCACCCTACTTGCTGACGATACACAATACCCTTTTGGCTCTATTGTTCCTTACTGTTTAGACCGACAAGGCAACCCGCTAATACTCATTAGCCGATTAGCGCAACACAGTAAAAACCTCATTGCCCATCCAAAAGTGTCGCTCACGTTACACCAAGCAACAACAGGTAACGTCTTAACCGCTCCCCGCTTAACCTGTCTTGCCGATGCAATTCCCCTAAGTACTGATGATGAAGATAGCCGTAATCGTTACTGTCGTTACTACCCCGAAGGCGAATCCTATTACAAACAACTGGATTTTCATTTCTATCGGCTTATCATCAAAAAAGCCCTTTATATTGGCGGATTTGGACGTATTGAATGGCTTGCAGGTGACGAACTGATTAAACCAAACCCCTTAACTGCTGACGAAGAAACCCAGATTCTTCAGCACATGAATACAGAACACCAAGCGGCCCTACGTCACTACTATGAAAACTCGCAACACGTACTGATTGACGTGCGACAAGCCCTCACCATAGTCGGCATAGACAGTGATGGCTTTGACATACAAACAGGTGAACGCCTACACCGTTTTACATTTCAACAAGCAGTGAACAACGTAACCGACGTTAGACACGCCCTTATAGCCATGGCGCAGGTATAAAGAAAGCGATGAATCTGAATTTCTTAGAATTTGAACAACCCATTGCCGACTTAGAAGCGAAAATCGACGAATTACGTTATGTTGGCAAAGACAACGACATCAATATCAGCGATGAAATTGAACGTTTAAAAGCCAAGAGCGAAGAACTCACCCGCTCCATTTTTAGCAATCTCAGTGCATGGCAAATATCCCAACTTGCCCGCCATCCACAACGCCCTTATTTACTTGACTACATCGAGCATATATTTACCGAATTTCAAGAACTACATGGTGATAGAGCATTTGGAGACGATTCCGCTATCATTGGCGGACTTGCCCGTTTAGCGGGTCGCCCTGTCATGGTTATCGGACACCAAAAAGGACGCAGTACACGGGAAAAAATTCAACGCAATTTCGGAATGCCCCGCCCTGAAGGCTACCGCAAAGCCTTACGCCTGATGCGCATGGCAGAACGCTTCCGCTTACCCATACTCACCTTCATAGACACCCCTGGCGCGTATCCTGGTGTGGATGCAGAAGAACGAGGACAAAGCGAAGCGATTGCCCGTAATCTCTATGAAATGATAAGTTTAACCGTACCGATTATCTGCACCGTTGTTGGCGAAGGCGGTTCAGGGGGCGCGTTAGCCATTGGCGTTGGCGACCGCGTGGCGATGATGGAATACAGCACTTATTCCGTTATATCCCCCGAAGGCTGCGCTTCTATTCTCTGGAAAAGCTCAGACAAAGCTGCTGAAGCCGCTGAAGCGATGAACTTAACCTCTAGCCGTCTTAAAGAGCTAGGATTGATTGATATGATTATCCCTGAACCGCTAGGTGGCGCACATCGTGACTTAACGCAAATGATGGAAACCATGAGTACGATGCTACAAAATACCCTAAAAGACTTAGAAACCTTATCCATTAATGAATTATTAGAAGCCCGTTATCAACGCTTTATGCGCTTTGGGGTGTTTGAAGAGGCATAGAATTCAAACAAACACAGTTGCATCATACGTAATAAACGATGTAACCGTTAAACATAGAGAGACCAAAAATAACCGCTCTATGTTTAACCACACACGTGGAAAACCCCACGATTAATGATTCACAATTAATCTATCCCGTACAACGCCAAATGCTTGCCCAATTCCTCCGTCACTCCCCCTTATCTCCCCTCTACTGGCACTGGTGGCTGATTATTGCAATCCTGTGGCTAGTTACCCGTTTACCACTTTCGTGGCAACTCCTCATCGGACGACAAATTGGCTACTGCCTCTACTTACTCGCATCACGTCGCCGTCATATTGCAACCGTCAACATCAACTTATGCTTTCCTGAATTAAGCGAAACTGACCGCAAAAAACTCGTTAAAGAAAGCTTTCTCGTCTTAGGCGAAGGACTACTCGAACTCCTCTCCGCATGGTGGATGCCAACCGCTCGCTTCAACATAAAATGGCAAGTGACAGGAGAAGAGTATTTACTGGACGCGATACAAAAAGGTAAAGGTATCATACTATTAAGCGCACACTTCACCGCTTTAGAAATAGGTGGACGCTACCTCACCATGCGCTTTCCGAAACAAATTCATGCTATTTACCGTCGCCATCAAAACCCCGTTTTAGAATATGTGACCCGTCACAGTCGCGAAAAACACGCCGAAAAAGCCATTCATCGCGATGCCGTGCGCGAAATGCTTCGCAGTTTAAAAGCAAATAAAATTCTTTGGTTAGCGACAGACCAAAATTTCGGACACAAAAACAGCGTATTTGCCGATTTCTTCGGCATTCCAACCGCCACCAACACCGTTGTTAGTCGTTTAGCAGGTTTTAGCAACTCCGCCATTATCCCCTTTTTTACCCAACGCCTTCCCAACCAACAAGGCTACAAAATTATTTACCTCCCCCCCCTAGACAATTTTCCCAGCGGAGACTATTTAACCGATACCAACCGCCTAAACAAACTGATTGAAAACCAAATCCGCGAAGCCCCTGCCCAATACCTATGGACACATCGCCGTTTTAAAGACCGTCCCGCAGGGGAAAAATCCTTTTATGAGACATAAGCAATCTTTGCAGAAAGACACAACCTGCGTATGATTCTCCCTATTCACCTCTAACCGTAAAGTAGGCATTGTCGTGACTGATTTCGAAGGACAAGTATGGGCTGCGCAAGATGATGATAATGTACAATTTATCTGCATCAGCAAACGTGTTAAAAACAAAATTCAAGCCGTTAACGAAAAAGGACGCGACACGCGGATTGCCGAAGAAAAACTGCTATGGCAATACCATAGCGACGTGCGCGACCTCAACGAATGGCAAAACCTCGCTTTTAACCTCCAAACCGTTATCGATAGCCTACGCAGTCAAATCGACATCGCCTTACTCTGGGAAACCGCGCTCGACATGCAACTGACCGATATCAGCGACATGGCAGAGCTATACTTTGGCGGAGATGTCACCGCTGAACACTTCGTTGCTATTTGGCGCGTACTCGCTGATGACCGCCTTTACTTCAAACGACGCAGTAAAGCATGGGAAGCCCGCACCGCCGAACAAATCGCCGAACTCAAATTACAACGCGAACGCGAACAAGCCCGCGCAAAAGCCCAACTACTCGCGAATGAATGGCTAAAAAATGCTGCTTATCAAGACAATGTCACCCTTTCTCCTGAAATTCTTCCCTTTGTCGAACGCCTAGAATGCTGGCTACGTGGTGATACCGACAAAGATGTCGACGAACTAGTCGGACGCATTGCCGAAACAGTAAAAATAAGCCCGCGAGAACTAGCCTTCGAAGTGCTACAAAAAGCAGGACGTTTGCCCGCCGATGCTGACCGTGATGTCATTATTGCAGGCTTAAAACCCGAATTCTCCAGTGCAGTCAACGAAGCCGTCCATGCCATCACCCACTGGCAACCCACAGCCGAGCAAACCATCACCGAAATTGCCTTTAGCATCGACGACGAAGAAACCCGCGAAGTTGACGATGCGTTAAGCATAGAAACCGACGGCGACGGCTGGAAAATTACCATTGCGATTGCAGACCCCTCCGCCGTGATTCAACGCGGTGATGTCTTAGACCGCGAAGCCATGCGACGCGGGACAACCGTCTATTTACCGACCCAAACCGTTTTAATGCTACCTGAAAGCGTCTCTTGCGACATCGCCAGCCTAAGCCCGCAACAAGTCCGCTCCGCGATATTACTGCGTGCATGGCTAGATAAAGACGCAAACCTCACCAACAGCACCATTAGTCGTGAACCCATTATTGTCCGTCGTCGCCTGCACTACAGCGATGCTGACAAAATGCTAACCAGTGCAGAAACTGATAACGACACCGTCGCCTTAAAACAACTCCTCACCATTGCCCAACAACGCCAAAGCCAACGCCTAGCCGAAGGCGCATTTAACTTACAACGCCCTGAATTAAAAATTAAAGTCTATAACGGACAAGTCACCGTCGAAATCTTAGATAAAGACTCCCCCAGCCGTTTACTGGTCGCGGAAATGATGATTTTAGCCAACCACATCGCCGCCAAATATGCCCAACGTCACCAAGTGCCGATTATTTACCGCACCCAAGAATCCCCATTAGAACCGATAACCCCCGAACTACTCGCCGAACCGCTCGGCTTTTACAAAGTTCGTAAACTCCTACGCCCCTCCAGCCTCTCGCTACAACCCGCAGGACACAGCGGACTAGGCTTATCCGCGTACACCCAACTGACCTCACCGCTACGCCGTTTTGCCGATTTAGTCATGCAACGCCAACTTGTCGCCCACATCGTCGGCGAGCCGTTACCGTATGACCAAGATGAATTATTCAAAGTTTTAGAAACCGCCGAACGCACGTCGCGCGAATCAAGAATGATAGAAAACGACGCGAAAAAACGCTTTTTCATGCAATATTTACAAGACACATGGAGCAATCAACCTTTTCAAGCCATGTTACTGGACACCGTGAAAGGTGGTTATAAAGTCGAGATGCAACCATGGGGCGTGGATGGCTTTTTAGGCGGAAATGACCGTTTAGAATTGGGTCAAGTGGTTACTGTGATGGTGGATAAAATACGGGTTCGAGATGGGTATGCGCGGTTGAAGGTGGTTTAAGTCTATGGAAGAACTCCCAGAATTATTTAAAGAGCAAAAGTGGGTTGGCGAGTTTTATGTTAGAAAACTACAGCCCACTTCAGATGAAGATGAATATTTACGTTTTTTAGGAGAAATTAATTTTTCGCCTGAAAATGGGCTTACTCTTTATTATTCAACAAGTTCAATGCTATGCAAAACTAAAGGTGTTATTTATGGAATTCTCATGACAGGAGAGAGATGTAGTCTTATTGGTGGAAAACTCCCAGAACTCCAATTTCCTACCCTTAGAAAAGGGCAAATGACTCATCAAGGTCTGATAAGTTGTTCATGTCTGTTTATTAATGATCATATTGAAGAGGATACAACCTTTCATGAAGTAACCTTTACTGTAACAAATATGCAGGAATTTTTTATTCCACAAGGCTATAAAAATCATGTGGGATTTACTAAAGAGTCCTTACTAAAAGTAGATATGGATTATGAACATATTTCAGTGGGTAACTATGGTAGTTTTTTGTTTTTAGGAAAAACGCTATATCACCGCAATAGTGAAGCGTTGATGGAACTAACAAACTGTTTAGAACAAATTCAAAAAAAATACTCATCAGAAGACTTTCTTGTTAGAAATGACATGGTTTATAAAGTAACACTGCATTTTAAACAGGAAGAAAATATAAAGAATATTTATAAGCGGATTACCGATATAGCTGACTTATTTGCTATTTTAATGTACAAACCAGTTTATCCAGAAAGTATAGAAATCTCTATTAGAACGACAGATTCTCCTCATCCTCCTCTTAAAGTTAAAGTCTATCCTGCCACGATTATCAGTCCAAGAACACTGGAATTGTGCCTTAAAGAAAGAAAGCACTTCGATTTACCAATTACAGCAAGAAATATTGACTTATCTAAAGTTATGACGAAATGGCTGGAAATATTAGATAAATATTCTGTTGTAATATCTAATATTCAAAATGATACACCCTATTTTGATAGACACTTTTTATATGGTTCGCTCGTTTTATATGTTGCTCAGTTAGAAGCAATTACGATAGCTGATAATGCTGATCATTCTATAAGATTCGAGTATCCAATTACTACTTACGGAACACCTAAAATTAAAGACAAGTTATCCAAATTATTAGCCACTGACAGTGAAAAGAATCTTGGGCAACGTATTAGTGAATTGCGAAATCAGATTGCTCATGTCGGAAAAACAAAGATATTATCAATAATCTTTCAATGCCATCTATGGTTGAAATAGCTCAATATATGAGATTAGTAATTTTCAGCTATATACTTCATCAATTAAAAATAGAAGAAGAAACTACCCATAATTATTTAAGTAGGTTTTCTCCAGCAGAATAATACTTTTTAAATCAAAAACTTTCTTCGCCTACCTGTATTTTTCTTACTTCTGAAATATCTCCCTTGTTTTTAATAATCTCCCGAGCAACCCCATGAACATCAACGCCGCCATCATTGACCAGCGTCTCAATGCTTTAATGAATGAAATACGAGAAAACGCTGAAAATGAGTTAAATAACCTGAGTTCGGCGAATTTCTTTTAAAAAGACAACAAGTTGTCTGAATCAGGATTAGCAGGATTAAAAAGTGTGATTTACCTGACTTTTTGGTTTGAGGGTTTTAAATCCTGTTAATCCTGAAAATCCTGATTCAGACAATGTTTTAATCTTGTCTGGAGAATCCCGATGAAAAACAAGAGAGCAATCTCTGCCAGTCCTTCAAACCTTTTCGCCTGTTCCGACAGACCTGCTAGGTTTTTAAAACCTAGCAGGTCTCTGTTTTATTTTATAAATCTCGCCAAACTCAGGTTAAATATCAAAGACGATGATAGATTAAAATCACTGGCGTTTATTTATCTCACCGTAAAAACCGTTCTTAATCTATCGGATACAGAAACCTTTGATTGTTTAACCGAAGGCGGGGGAGATTTTGGCGTTGATGCGGTTTATATTTCTGACCCCATAGACAATGAATTTACCGTTTGTTTATTTCAGGGGAAATATCAACGAAAATTAGAGGCAACTGCCAATTTTCCCGAAAATGGGATTAAAGCCCTTATTTTTGCAGTACAACGGTTATTTGACCCTTCCTTTAAAATCAGCCATATCAACCCGCGATTAGCCAGCAAATTAGCGGATATCCTTTCCTTTATTCATGATGGTTATATTCCGCAAGTACGTCTTATTGCTTGCAATAATGGACTTTGTTGGAACGAATCCACACAGCAAGAAATTAACCGAATACAAGCAAACTTAGGTAATCAAACCCGAGTACGGCGAGTTTTATAAAATAAAACAGACATCTACTAGGTTTTCAAAACCTAGTAAGTCTGTCGGTAACAGGATTTAAAACCCTCAAACCAAAAAGTCAGGTGAATCACGCTTTTTAATTCTGCTCATTCTGAAAATTCTGTGAATTCTGATTCAGACAAAAGAAAGACCTAAACCATAACACAAGCAACCCGTTCATCTAATGCCAACACTGCCCGCTTAATTACCGTGACTGCAACTTGCAAACGCTCATCATGACATAAACCCAAAACAACACTATTTAAATGCTCAATATAAGCTTTATTTAAAGCCGCTTTCCCCTCTTCATAAATCAAAGGAATTGCAGGCTGTAACACAACCAGTTGCGAAAAAAATTGATTCGTAATTGTAAAACACTGATTTAAATAAGCCTCTAAATCAGGAAAATCAACATCTGTCATTCCTTGAATATCACCCAAGGTATAAGCCATAAAATCAATAGGCGTGCGATCCGTGATAAAATCGGTTGGCGCATCATGCCAGCTCATTGTGGCACTGTTTAAAACCCGCTGTTGTATCCATAATCGAGTTTTAAAATCCATCGGTTTAGCAGGGTCTAAACCATACTCTTGAAAAACAGCACTGGTACTTGTCGCTAAAAAAGGCATCCCTGTTTTTTCTGCAATAGCACGCGCCAACGTGGTTTTACCCGTGCGGTGACCGCCACATAAACCAATTCTCATAATCATTCCATTCTGTAACAATAAACGATGATAACCGCTTTTCCTTGGCATGAGCCATTATGGCATACAATTCACACGGCTTATCAAAAAGATAGACTGCCTCACGCGCTCCTATTTTGTGGTGTGCAAGGGATGGGAAAAACAGCACTTGCGCAACGTTTAGCCGCATTATTACTCTGTGAAACACCTTTAGCAGACGGAAACCCCTGCCAACAATGCAAAGCCTGTCAACTGCGACAAGCCAATAATCACCCTGATTTTTTAGAAATTGCCCCCGCCGAAGCAGGTAAACAAATTTTAATCGATCAAATTCGACAACTCATTCAATTTTGCGCACTCACGTCCCATCATGGACGCTACCAAGTTGCTTTAATTCACCCTGCTGAAGCAATGAATCACAACGCCGCTAATAGCTTACTGAAAATATTAGAAGAGCCACCCGCTAAAACCGTTCTGCTCCTTGTCAGTCATCAACCCAGTGCCCTAATGGCGACAATACGCAGTCGTTGCCAGCGTGTTGACTTTTCTAAAGTTAATCCCGCAGTGACACAACAATGGCTTAGTCAACAATTGCCAAATCATCCCGCTATTCCCTTACTGCTCAATCTCTCCGCACAAGCCCCGCTCACCGCTTTAGCCTTAGCCCAAGGTGACGCATTGAACCAACGCCAGCAACTGTTAGATAGCCTTATCAAACTCCCAACAGGGCAAGAAGAACCGATTAAAGTGGCTGAATTATGGGGACAAATGGAAGCCATCCAAGTCATACATTGGATGTTAAGCTGGACAATGGACTTAATCCGCCTACAATTAGCAGGGCAACAAAGTCCTGTGACAAATATTGATAAAAGAAACGCGCTACAAGGACTTGCGCCCACCGTACCACTTCCCCGCCTTTTTGAATTGCTAGAAATGGAAAAAGAAGCCTATCAATTAATTAAAGGAACAAGCAATGTAAAGCCTCAAGGCTTATTTGAAAGTTTAGCCATCACATGGGGACGGGTACGGCGTAAAGAATAATAAACTAAATACTGCCAATTCTGAAAATCTTGATTCAGACAAAAGCGTTAAATCTTAACTTGTGCCTTTTCCCAACGACTTAAGGCTTGATGAATCAATAAATTTTGCCCTTGAATCCATTCCGCTATAAACATTTCTTCTAAGGCTAAACGGGCAGGATGTTGAGAAATAGGGGTTTTCCCTTCGGCTAATAATTCCGCTTCTAAAATTGTATATAACTGCATCCATACCGCACAATCATGGCTACGATTACGCCAATCTCCCGCAAAGGCAGTACCAGGACATTGTCCTTTACACATTAAGAAAAAGCGACAATCTTGACAGCCTTGATAATGTTGCGGGGTATGATACAAGGCTAAATACCGTTCAAAGCCTTCTATATTTGCTTTAACAAAATCAATGCCTTCTTTATTTGTCCGCCCACAATTACGCCGTTGTCCGTGTCCTTCCACACTACGTACAGCGCGAGTGGTGTAGGCATCGCAAGCCTTCCAGACACAAGTCACGGGCGCGTCATCGCCTAATAATAAACAGCGCATATCGTGAAAAATATCAAATCGTAACTGGCTCAAGGTTTTTTCTAATTCAAGAAAACTTTGTAACGCGGCTAAATTTTCCGTATCACTGAGGGCATATTGTTGCGCAATAATTGGGTTATCAATTTCTAAAATATGTAACCGTACTGAACGAATCCCAAGCTGTTCCATGTCTCGTAACCAAGTATGTAACAAAGGTAATTTGTCAGCCCGTGCATTGCCTTGATGTAACGTAATGATTAAACCCGCTGGAATACCCAACGCGCATAATTTTTCGATAGCCTGCTCTGTTTTCGCCGTTGCCTCGCGGGTTTTACGATAAGTGCCTGCCCAACGGACATCATTTAATTCTCCCCCGCCATCAATAGAAATGCCAACATGCACATTATATTTTTGAAATAACTGAATATGTGCATCCGTGATTAACGTCCCATTGGTTTGCAAATTATTCTGCCCATAACGGGCAAATCCCCACGCCCACAAGGTTTCTAAATCAGCTAACGGAATTAATAAAGCCTCTCCTCCAAATAAACTAAAGGGTTCATTTTCCTGTGCCAAACTTGCCAGCATTTTAGGAATATCATAATGATGCGTGACATTATCCGCATCGCGTTGTGGGTTTTGATAGCAATATTGACATTGAATATTGCATTTAACCCCTAAAGGACGAAGTTCGACAGACATGATAAAAACAACTTTATTGCTTTTCCTGATTGGGTGATGAATTAGACGTAAAAAAGTTTCTAGTCAAGTAATTTTTATAATTATTTTTTTATTGCATAAAATTCATAACGATATATACTCAGTTGTAATCAACTGGTTTTAAAAGGATATTTTATGCATTTTTACCTAAGAGTTTTATCGCTACTAAGCTTATTCTGCCTCATTGTTCCATTGAGTTGGGCTGGGGAAGATGAGTGGACTATGTTTGATTTACCTGATGCTGGAACAGGGTTTTTAGATACTAGCGCAGTACCATCTGGATTAATTTTATCGAATACCTACCAAAGTATGGATAAAGGAGAAAGTTGGACGGCTATACAACAAATTGATTATTCCCTTAATAACCGCTCAATACGCTATCGAAAAGACCCAACTGCTGATATTTGGTATGGCGTAGATAATGACTTCTCAGGTATTAGTGCGTTTTACAAACGCATCGGCTTATATGGTAAATGGGCTGAAGTTGTGGCTGATAATGGTTTTGCGTTACCACCTATACAAATAGTGCATTCATGGGTTGCAGAGGGGGCAGATATTTTAGCAATTGCGCCAACTCAACCTGCAACAATTTATGCTTGTGTTACGCCCATAACTAATGGTTACAGTTATTTAGATGAAAATATTTACCGTTCACAAGATGGCGGAAAACGATGGTATCCAATTTATTCTCTTGAGAAACCTGTCAATAGATTTTTAGCCAGAACCTTAGTCGTTGACCCCAACTCACCCAATACATTGTATATTTTAGGGCAAGAGACTATGGAGGCTGATGCTAATGGTAAGTATAAATATAAACTTTACACAAGTCATAATGCTGGGAATGACTGGACAGAAACAGCACATAATACCATTGAAACTAATTATATTGCTTTATTAAGTACACGCAATACACTGTCAGCCGTCGCAACAACGCCAACAACACTTTATTTGAATACAAATAATCCCACATCATCCGAATTATTCCAAACAACGGTAACAGGGAATATTTGGGAAAAGCTTTCCCTTCCTTCTGCCTTAGATAGAGTTGGTTTAGTGCAGGATGATTTATCTATAGAGTTAATTCCTAGTAAAACAGCACTATATGCTATCATCTCACCATATTATCAATATGAAGAACAGGATAGACTTTATAAGCTTACTCATAACAGTGTTAATTGGACAGAATTAACGAGCGATTTATTCCCCTCAACCTATTACCAACTGGTTATAGACTCTGAGGACGAAAACACCCTTTATCTCACAACAAAAGAGAATATTTTAAAAAGTAGTGATGAAGGAGAAAGTTGGCAATTAAGCAAAAAAGGCTTAAAGAATAGGAATATAGAAAAACTATTTAGTACGCCAACGACACTGTATGCACTGACAAATGGGGAGTTGTTTCAAGTAACAGATAAAGGCAAAACATGGACTAATTCAAATCTGCTTTTTCCCGCTATTCGTTTTCAAACCATAAACACCACGCTAGAAGCCACGAAAGTTTACGGATATACAAAAGATTGCAAATCGTTATATGTTAAACAACAGGGGCAAGAAGCTGTTTTTCATCCACTCCCAACGACTTTCCATCTATGTAGTGTAGATAGGACACAAGTGATATTACACACCGTTCCTTATGATGCTAAAACCCTATATGCAGTCGCTCCTGCGGGAAACAGTCCGTACTCAAGTGTAGATACGGAACAAACAGATAAACTCACAACCCCACAAATTTTAAAAAGCACTGATGATGGCGCAACATGGACAACACTTTACACATTGCTAAATCAACGTCAGTTTACATTAGTTCCAGACCCTATCACGCCGAAAACACTTTACGCATCCGTTGAAGCATTGGGCATTATGCGCAGTATTGACGATGGCGCGACATGGGAATTGCTGACTGATAAATTTGCAGGGATAAAGTTGTATGATTTTAAAGTATTACCTACAACACCACGTACTTTCCTTGTTGTGCAACGACTGGGCGAACAACTCACACTTCTTAAAAGTACAGATGAAGGTCGTAATTGGGTTACCAGTATTCAAAGACTAGACGATTTTTATCCGTTTGTATTACAAGCGCATAAAACCTCAGAAAATAACTACCTGCTATACAATTTGGTGGAAGATATCCTATATAAAAGTAGTGATACGGGAGACAGTTGGTGTCCCATTATTCCTTTCCCATTACCGCAACTCAATATACCAACTTTTGCAATAGATTCGACAGACGATAATACAGTCTATGCTTATACGTATACGTATGACGGCGACTTAGTAAAATACATGGTAGCAACATACACACCAACAACAAAGGAGTTTGTCAATCAGTTAAATGCTTATAATCTAACAACAAACTCACTTAATGACGCTATCATAACGGGGAAAATACAGCGTGATAGTTGTGAGACAGGTGGAAGATATGCATCTGTGCCTTTATCAGCAACAGTAGATATACAAGGGAGTATTGAGCCATTACCTGAACACATTGGACAAACAGCGGATATTGTTGTTTATGCACTATATGCTTTTGGTAGTGGGTCTATGTATTTTATGCTGGGGGATAATACGATTCAGGTTTGGGAGCATGCAATGGAAAACACATCAGAGTTAATTCCGTTTAAACAAGGAATTACATTGCAAGCTAAAAATGATATCCCTTTATATAAAGGACAGTTTCTTGCAGCAGGTCGTCTCTATATTTCTTTTGGTTATCGTTTAGCAGACGGAACAGTTATTGTTAATAAAAAAGAACTCACTGTTGATATTTTTTAAATTTTAATCCTAAAAGACGTTTAACAAATCTGTTTTGTTAAACGTCTTTTTTTATTCGAGCTACTTAACAGTTTTTCCCTTCTGCACGGAATGAAGAAAAAAAGAAGCAATAGCAATGAGTAAATCAGAGATAAAAAAGTTTCTAGTCAAATAATTTTTATAATTATTTTTTATTGCATAAAATTCATGATGATATATACTTAGTTGTAATTAACTGGTTTTACAAGGATATTTTATGCATTTTTACCTAAGAGTTTTATCGCTACTAAGCTTATTCTGCCTCATTGTTCCATTGAGTTGGGCAGGGGAAGATGAATGGACAATAATTGATTTACCTGATGGTGGGTCAGGGGTTTTAAATACTCGGTCACTTGATACTAGTACAGTACCATCGCGATTAATTTTATCAAATAGCTACCAAAGTATTGATAAAGGAGAAAGTTGGACAGCCATACAACCTGTCGGTTTTGATAATATCACAATACGCTATCGAAAAGACCCAACTGCTGATATTTGGTATGGTGTAGAGAACTACTCAGGTCTTAGGGCATTTTACAAACGCATCGGCTTATATGGTGAATGGGTTGAAGTTGTGGCTGATGATGGTTTTACTTTACCACGACGACAAATAAACTCTGGTAATGGGTCAGATATTTTAGCGATTGCGCCGACTCAACCTGCAACAATTTATGCTTGTGTTACGCCTATCACTAATGATTACAATCAGTTAAATGAAAATATCTACCGTTCACAAGATGGTGGAAAACGATGGTATGCGATTTATTCTCTTGAGAAACCTGTCAATAGATTTTTAGCCAGAACTTTAGTCGTTGACCCTCACTCACCCAATACATTGTATATTTTAGGGCAAGAGACTACAGAGGCTGATGCTAATGGTCAGTATAAATACAAACTCTACACAAGTCATAATGCTGGGGATGACTGGACAGAAACAGCACATAATATCCTTGAAGCTGGGTATATTACTTCGCTAAGTCTGCTCAATACACTGTCAGTTGTCGCAACAACGCCAACAACACTTTATCTGAATACAAATAACTCCACATCACCCGAATTATTTCGAACCACCATAACAGGGAATGCTTGGGAAAAACTTCCCCTTCCTTCTGCCTTAGATAGAGTTGATTTAGTGCAGGATGATTTATCTATAGAGTTAATTCCTAGTAAAACCGCACTCTATGCTATTGCCTCATATCGATATATAAAGGACAACATAAGCCCATTTAATCCGACTAGAGAGGATAAACTTTATAAACTCAATCATGACAATGTTAATTGGACAGAATTAACCAGCGACTTATTCCCCACACCCCATTATTACTCTTCATTCCATTACCGTTACCAACTGGTTATAGACCCTGAGGACAACAATACCCTTTATCTCACGACTGAAGATAATATTCTAAAAAGTAGTGATGAAGGAGAAAGTTGGCAATTAAGCAAAAAAGGCTTAAAGAATCGGAGCGTAGAAAATCTATTTAGTACGCCAACGACACCGTATGTTCTGACAAATGGGGAGTTGTTTCAAGTAACGGATAAAGGCAAAACATGGACTAATTCAAATCTGCTTTTTCCCGCTATTCGTTTTCAAACCATAAACACCACGCTAGAAGCCACGAAAGTTTACGGATACACAAAAGATTGCAAATCGTTATATGTTAAACAACAAGGGCAAGAAGCTGTTTTTCATCCACTCCCAACGACTTTCCATCTATGTAGTGCAGATAAGACACAGGTGATATTACACACAGTTCCTTATGATGCTAAAACCCTATATGCAGTTGTTCCTGCGGGAAACAGTAAGTATTCAAGTGTAGATACTGAACAAGCAGATAAACTCACAACCCCACAAATTTTAAAAAGCACTGATGATGGCGCAACATGGACAACACTTTACACATTGCTAAATCAACGTCAGTTTACATTAGTTCCAGACCCTATCACGCCGAAAACACTTTACGCATCCGTTGAAGCATTAGGCATAATGCGTAGTATTGATGATGGCACGACATGGGAATTGTTAACCTATAAATTTGTAGGAGTAGAGTTGCTTGATTTCAAAGTATTACCTACAACACCACGTACTTTCCTTGTTGTGCAACGACTGGGCGCACAATTCACACTTATTAGTACAGACGAAGGTCGTAATTGGGTTACCAGTATTCAAAGACGAGACAATTATTATCCGTTTGTATTACAAGCGCATAAAGCCTCAGAAAATAACTACCTGCTATACAGTTTAATGGAAAATATCCTATATAAAAGTAGTGATATGGGAGATAGTTGGTGTCCTATTGCACCTTCCCTATCATTGCAAAACAACATACATAATTTTGCAATAGATTCAACAGAAAATACGTTCTATGCACGTCTGTATGACAGCGACTTAGAAAAATACATGGTAGTAGCATACACACCAACAACCAAGGAGTTTATCAATCAGTTAGGTGCTTACAACCTAACAATGGACTCAACCAACAACGCCATTATAACGGGGAAAATACAGCGTGATAGTTGTGAGACAGGTGGAAGATATGCATCTGTCCCCTTATCAGCAACAGTAGAGATACAAGGAAGTATTGAGCCATTACCTGAACACGTTGGACAAACAGCAGATATTATTGTTTATGGAGCATATTATGCTTTTGATAGTGGGTATATGTATTTTATGCTAGGGGAAAATACCATTCAGGTTAGAGAGCTAGGAACTGAGTTAATTCCGTTTAAACAAGGGATTACATTGCAAGCTAAAAACGATATCTCTTTATATAAAGGACAGTTTCTTGCAGCAGGTCGTCTCTCTATTTTTTTTGGCTACCGTTTAGCAGACGGGACGGTTATCGTTAATGAGAAAGAACTCACTGTTGATATTTTTTAAATTTTAATCCTAAAAGACGTTTAACAAATCTGTTTTGTTAAACGTCTTTTTTATTCGAGAAAAATCTCTCTTTAACCTGAGTTCGGCGAGTTTCTTTTAAAAAGACAACAGTTTGTCTGAATCAGGATTCACAGGATTTTCAGGATTAGCAGGATTAAAAAGCGTCTTTCACCTTAATTTTTTGGTTTAAGGGTTTTAAATCCTGCTAATCCTGATTCAGACAATGTTTTAATCTTGTCGCACGTTCTGACAGACCTACTAGGTTTTGAAAACCTAGCAGATATCTGTTTTATAAAACTCGCCGAACTCAGGTAAATTAGCAATTTCACGCACAGCGACACGCTCAATAAAAACACGACTAAAGTTAAAATCCTCAATAATTGCCTTACCAGAAAATTGTAAACTAACTTGAGTTCGGTGAGTTTCTGTTAAAAAGATAACAGCTTTTTAATTCGTTGTTGCTGAAAATGGTTGCAGTGACAATGCTGTTTCGGCTACAGGCATACGAACGGATGTTAACAACCGCCAGTTATGTACTGATGCTTGCTCGTTGTGACTATCGCCTTCTTTTTCCTTACCATTATCAGGTGTTAATTGTACATACCAATTTCCTTCAATCAGTTGGGGTAATGTACCAATATATGTATCATCACCTGCACGCTTTAAAATTTGCGTTTGGTCATGACCTGCACGGGTATGATGCAGGAATGATAACGTTAACATGTCAGGATGGGGATAATTTGAAGATGACTTCAAGGTCAATAAAAGCATATTCTGTGTTTTATCTAGTTGAATATGTGCTTCTAAGCCATAGTTGACAGCGACTTTGTCACGGGCTAAGGTCATATTAATCGCAAGACCTTGTTTATAATAGTCATCAACGACCATGCCATCATCTGATTCTATCGCAAGGTTCAGGGTAATAAATCCTGCAACAATTGCCAAAACGGGAAAGAAAATAACAAACCATACATAGGGTTCTTGATACCAGCGAGTCATAATTTTATCAGTAGGCATAATTATCTCTGTAATTGAGTAGGA
This sequence comes from Beggiatoa alba B18LD, assembly GCF_000245015.1. Classification (NCBI taxonomy): domain Bacteria; kingdom Pseudomonadati; phylum Pseudomonadota; class Gammaproteobacteria; order Thiotrichales; family Thiotrichaceae; genus Beggiatoa; species Beggiatoa alba. The sequence goes on from NZ_JH600070.1 coordinate 2,162,904, forward strand.
CCTATAAAGCGTGCATCTTCAGTCACTGTCCAGTCAGTTTGACCATGAGTTGCTAAGGTAAATTCAATCGTGTTGCTTTGTTCTGGAATGTCTTCACGTGCAACATTGACGCGAACAGGTAAATCTAAAACGCTTCCACCTTCCACTTCTACTACTGCTGTGTCCGTCTCCAATTGCGCATTTTTTAACCCGCTAACCGTTAATGTGTATTGATGTGGATGTACGTCTTTATTCATCACTTTCAGCATGTAAACATTTTGAATAAGTCCGTCGTTATTTTCTCGATACAACATATTACGGTCGCGCATAACATCCAGTTGTACAGGAACACGGTTAGAAATGGAGTAAATCAGTAAGCCAAGAAGTATCAGTAATAAACTTGCATAAATAGCAACACGGGGGCGCAGAATATGGGTTTTATTGCCATGAATTGCGTGGTCTGTCGTATAACGAATTAATCCTGTTGGGTAATTCATTTTTTTCATAATATCGTCACAGACATCGATACAAGCAGAACAGCCGATGCATTGGTATTGCAAGCCATCACGAATATCGATACCCATTGGACAGACTTGTACGCACATGGTGCAGTTAATACATTCGCCTAAGTTTTTGCCTTGATAGTCATCGCCTTTTTTGCGAGAGCCACGCGGCTCACCACGGTTATCATCGTAAGCAATGATTAAGGTGTCTTTATCAAACATGGCACTTTGAAAACGTGCATAGGGGCACATGTATAAACAGATTTGTTCCCGCAAGAATCCCGCATTGCCATAAGTTGCAAAACTGTAGAAGAATAACCAGAAGGTTTCCCACCCTGATAAATTTATCTGCATTAAGTTAATGGCTAAATCACGAATCGGCGTGAAATAGCCAACAAAAGTAAATCCTGTGATTAAGGAAAAGAGCAGCCATAAACTATGCTTTGTTGCTTTTAAACGGAATTTACGTGCTGACATCGGTTCTTTATCGAGTTTCATCTGTCGATTGCGATCACCTTCTACCCACCGCTCCATCCAGATAAACGTTTCTGTCCAAACTGATTGCGGACAGGCGTAACCACACCATAAACGCCCTGCAAGCGTGGTGAAAAAAAACAGGCTAAATCCTGCAATAATGAGAAGAAACGCGAGATAGATAAAATCTTGTGGCCAAAATACCCAGCCAAAAATATAAAACTGACGGGCAGGTAAATCGAATAAGACTGCTTGCCGTCCATCCCATTGTAACCAAGGGAATATATAGTAAATACCTAAAAGGGTTAAAACACTGGCAATCCGTAAACGGGTAAATAAACCATCCGTTTGGCGGGGATAGATTTTTTTCCGCTTGGCGTACAAGCCTTGTTCTGTATTGTCCGTTGTTGCTTGTGTTTGCCCCTTGAGCACAACAGATGGCGTTGAATTATCGGCAGATGTCATAAGAAACTCATTAAACGAAAGTGTAAAAAGGATTTACAGGGATTCAGGGGGAATTAGTATAAAAAATTTCACCTGTTGGGGCGAATGAATTTGAATTTATCCAAACAGTCGTTTAATAGTCATTCCTAACCATAACACGCCCATTAATAGCGGTTGATGTAATAAATAAATCCATAAACTCCGCTTACCTAACCAGATTAATAAAGGATGCCCTGTTTGTTGCATCGTTTGTGTGAATCTTTTGAGCGTTTTTGTTAAACGTTGTAATTGTTCACCGCAGGCAATTCCTATTAAAAACACACCGAACCAAGGTAATAAGGGAACATAGTCCTCTGTTCTTGGTTTATGCGTCATCAATCCAAACCACTGCAAACTAGGCTGGTTAAATAAAGGATGTTGTACCCATCCCCCCACAAATAAGCAAAGCACACCCACGCTTAAACTCAACCAAAAGCGACGCACAAATAATAAGCCTAGTATGCTAGCAACCGCGATAAAATGGAGAATTCCAAAGAAAATATAACGGTGTTGAAACATGAGATAGCTCACGATGCTAATAAGTAACGCGCAAGCAATCAGCAGACTTAAACGGCGTAAATAGGCAGTCGTGATTAAAGTGTGACGACAGGCTAAAGCAAGGCTAATCCCCGCAATGCTGATGAATAGCGTCACAATGAGTGAGCGGAAATGAATCCAGTAGGGTGAGTTGTATAAATCCCAATCAACGAAGTGAAAATAATCGAGGTCGTAGGAAAAGTGATAAATCACCATGAGTAAAATGGCTACGCCTCGACTCGCATCTAAGAAGGCAAAACGGCTGAGAGGGTTTGTTCCCATTTTATGCAAGCAACTTGGCGAACAGTTGCCCATGTTTTGCCTGTTGACGGGGACGAGTTAAACGTTGGCTATGAATAATTGCTTGTAAATCTTGCAATGCCTGCTCAAAGTTGTCATTAATCACCACATAATCAAATTCTGGATAATGACTCATTTCTTCAATAGCGGCTTGCATCCGTCGTTGAATAATGGCTTCTGTATCTTGACCCCGTCCGCGTAAACGTTGTTCTAAAATGTCACGAGACGGCGGCAAAATAAAAATACTGACCGCTTCAGGCATTAATGCACGTACCGTTTGCGCCCCTTGCCAATCAATTTCTAAAATAACATCAATGCCTTGCTGTAATTGTTCAAAGACAGTTTGTTTTGATGTACCATAAAAATTATCGAAAACTTGTGCGTATTCAAAAAAAGTCTTGTTCATCAACATTGTTTGAAACGTGTCAACACTCACAAAATGATAATTCACGCCATTCACTTCTGCGGGGCGGGGCGGGCGCGTTGTATGTGATATGGAAACAGTTAGTTGCGGAATAGTTTGCACTAATTGACTGACTAAACTAGTTTTACCAGCCCCAGAAGGGGCTGCGATAATATATAACGTGCCTTGTAATGAAACAGGCATTGCAGGATGATTTAAACGCATAAACTCTAATTATTCAATGTTTTGTGTTTGCTCGCGGATTTGTTCAATTAATACTTTTAACTCAATTGAACAGTGCGTTGTACTGATATGATTCGCTTTAGAGCCGAGTGTATTTGCTTCACGATGTAACTCTTGCACTAAAAAATCCAAACGTCTGCCGACAGGCTCATCTTGATTAAAGATTTCTTTCACTTCTAATAAATGCGTTTCTAAGCGGTCTAATTCTTCGGCAACGTCCATTTTTTGCGCCAGAATCACCATTTCTTGCTCAACGCGGTCATTATCCAATTCTTTCAACTCAGACAAACGATTTAATAACCGCTCCCGCTGTCCTTGTAAAATTTGCGGTAATTCTGCCCGAATACCCTGCACTTCGGTTGCAATGGCTTCACAACGTTGGCGAATTAATAAGGCTAATTGCGCACCCTCACGTTCACGATGAGCAATGAGTTGTTTTAACGCCGTATTTAGATGTTTCAATAAAACATCGCTAACCGCTTCAATATCTATCGTTGGTACATCTAACACACCGGGAAATCTAAGAATTTCTAATGCATTAAATGGATGAGATTGCCCTGTGATTTCATTGATTTTACAACCAGCTTTATACAGTTGTTTCACCAAATCCATATTAAGATTTAAAGCACTTTGCGCACTTGTACTTGCTTGAAAATATAATGTACCGTTGACTTTGCCCCGCTTAATTTTTTGCTGTAAGCACTCTGTAAAAATAGGCTCTAAACTGCGAAATTCTTCAGGCAACCGAAGTGAAATATCTAAATGACGATGATTAACGGAGCGAAGTTCCCAACAAACTTTCCCCCATGCCTCCTGCTGTTCTTCACGCGCAAAGGCGGTCATACTGCGAATCATGGTTATTATCCTGTGTGCAACTGATTAAGGCACGCAATATATCATATTCATCGGACAGATTAAGACTACACAAATTAACCCTTTTGTCTGAATCAGGATTCGCAGGATTAATAAGGAAAGGATTGGTCATCCTAAAATATTCTAACCTGAGTTCTGCAATATTTTATGGATTAAACAGTGAGTTAAGGCGTAAAATTGCTTTAGCGATTTTACAAAGATGGAGGATTTTCTTCCTTTTGTCTGAATCAGGATTCGCAGAATTAATAAGGAAAGGATTAGTAATTCTAAAATAACGCGAGTACAGCGAAAAATGACTTAAATAAAAATAGGTTGAGAAGAATTCAACAAATTAAAGCTCTCATCAAGTTTAGGATTAATACGAGACATCAAAGAAGGCTTATGGAGCTTCCAAGTGTAAGCAATAAGCCCCGCAATGACATTGACTATAAACCCCAAGACACGTGGATTAGGCAATTTAGCGTGGGCAGAAGTTGGATCGATTATGTGTAATACATTAAAAAATCTTGATATTCATGTTTGCATTTACTTACCTACAGAAAAAAAAGTAGCCACTGAGTTATTAACCGCTGACTATTTACTTCAAAAAACTTAACATAACATATTGATATGTATAAAAACTATTCTTTCATCGCCATTATTCCCGCCCGTGGTGGTTCTAAAGGGGTGAAACGGAAAAATATCCGTTTGCTTGCAGGCAAGCCTTTAATTACTTGGACAATTCAAGCAGCTCAACAATCAAAGTATTTAGACCGTACAATTTTAAGCAGTGAGGATGCGGAAATTATCGCAACGGCGCGACAGTGCGGTTGTGAAGTGCCGTTTATTCGTCCTGCGGAGTTGGCACTGGATGAAACTTCAGGGATAGAACCGATTATTCATGCGATTCAAACATTGTCAGAACAGTATGATTATGTGGTGATTTTACAGCCGACTTCACCTTTAAGAATTGCATCGGATATAGACCAAGCAATTCAACGGTGTATCGACCAACAAGCAGATTTTTGTGTGAGTGTCACAGAGGCAGAAACGCATCCCTATTGGTGTTTTCAGCAGGATGAGCAGGGATTTTTACAGCCGTTATTTAAGGATATTCCCGCACGTCGTCAGGATTTACCCGCTATGTTGACCTTAAATGGGGCTGTTTATGTGGCAAAAGTCAGTGCTTTTTTAGAAACCCGCCGTTTATTAACTCCGCAAACAATCGCGTATGTAATGCCAAAAGTGCGTTCATTAGACATTGATACAGAAGCCGATTTTTTGTTAGCGGAATATTTATTGCGACAGACAATATAATCTCCTTGTTAAGAAAAGAGATTTTGCCACCAACGAAATTGTTTTTGTTTCGGTGTGTTGAGCTTATCTAAAGAATGGGGTGGAATTTTGCTGAGTAACCAACGCGGGATAATTGGTTCTTGGCTGATTTGACAACCTGAGCCGAGTTGTTGGGGGGTAAATACTTTTATCATGGCAGGATTTTCTACATTATCCGCATAAATCAGCCCGCAAAAATCACCCTTCGATTTATAGCGTAGCAATTCGTCTAATTCTTCAATAAATTGGCTTAAATAGTCAGTCGCAACAGGATGTTGTGGTACGGTATCGCCCACACAGTACACATACCAGCCATCAGGTTGTGCTTGTACTTTTTCCCATAATGCTTCTAGTTGAGCCCAGCGTAAAATCCCTGAAAAACGACTTTTATAATGTTGTTCAAATGCAAACATAAGCTAACCGTGATTAATGCGTGAGTTTATTGATAATATTTCTTAATTTTAATCAGTTAGTGCTAGTGTATTAAATGATTATTTTCTAATATACCTATAACCTTTTATAGAGATATAACTTGTATTCAATTGCTTTATTAAAAACTCGTTGTGCAATTGACAAATATAATCCCTTTTGTACTTAGTCTTAAAATCTGTTAAAAGCAACTTGCTTTTTTTAAATTTAACTTGCTATCCGCTGAAAAATTGCGAAAATGCCTGCTATGTTAGTAACACACGATTTTTTCTTTGTGTCTTGTCTTAGTTCTTTGACGTATGGCACACTAAACAACTTTCATTCCTCTTAAAATAACTCGCTAACGCCGTGACAATGAACGACCTCAGCCAACTGATTACGCAAGCCCAAGACGCTATTAAAAACGCAGGTGATTTGAACGCACTAGACCAGTTAAGGGTGCATTTTTTGGGCAAAAAAGGGGTCTTAACTGAACAGTTAAAACAATTAGGCAAATTACCCCCTGAAGAACGTCCCCACGCGGGGCAAGTGATTAATGAAGCAAAAACGGCTATTCAATCCTTGCTCGAAACTCGTCATACCGTATTGCAGTCTGCTGCGTTAGAAGCGCAATTAGCGGCGGATAAAATTGATGTGACTTTGTCAGGACGTGGACAGGTCAGTGGTGGTTTACACCCGATTACATTAACACGCCAACGAATTCAGGATTTATTCGTGCAGTTAGGTTTTAGTGTTGAGGAAGGCCCTGAAGTTGAATCCGATTATTATAATTTCGAAGCCTTAAATATTCCGTCTTATCATCCTGCACGGGCAATGCACGATACCTTTTATTTTGATGCACATACCCTATTACGCACGCATACCTCCCCTGTGCAAATTCGGACGATGGAGCAACGTCAGCCACCATTACGGATTATCGCGCCAGGGCGGGTTTATCGGTGCGATTCTGACCAAACCCATACGCCGATGTTTCACCAAGTAGAAGGATTAATGGTGGATGAAGGGGTTTCTTTAGCTGATTTAAAAGGCATTCTGCATGATTTCCTACAACGCTTTTTCGAGCGTGATTTAGCCATTCGGGTTCGTCCTTCTTATTTCCCCTTTACTGAACCTTCTGCGGAAGTGGATGTCGAGTGGATTGGTAAGAATGGGGAACGTCGCTGGCTGGAAATCTTAGGCTGTGGCATGGTGCATCCAAATGTGTTTAAAGCCGTTGGGTTTGATACGGAAAAATATACAGGCTTTGCTTTTGGAATGGGGATTGAGCGTTTAGCCATGTTGCGTTACGGCGTGAATGACTTACGTTTATTTTTTGAAAACGATTTACGCTTTTTACGCCAGTTTAATTAAATAATGTTTATTCAACGTCTTGCAATTCTCGGGGTTGGGCTGATTGGTGGCTCTTTAGCACGTGCGTTAAAACGGGCGCAAGTGTGTGCTGAAGTCATAGGCTGTGGACGACAACTTGATAATTTACAAGAAGCGTTGCGCTTGGGGGTTATTGACCATTACACGACAGATATAGCAGAGGCGGTACGCGATGCCGATGTCGTCGTTGTTGCAGTCCCGTTGGGACAAATGGCTTCTGTTTTTTCTAGCATTCGTCCTGCCCTTGCACCTCATGCAATTATTACAGACGTTGGTAGCGCGAAAGCCAGCGTTGTTGAAGAAGCCTATCAGCATTTAGGCGAGCATTTAGGGCGTTTTGTGCCCGCTCATCCGATTGCAGGGACTGAAAAAAGTGGCGTAGCGGCTTCGTTCGCCAGTCTTTTTGAAAATCGGCGTGTGATTTTAACCCCATTAGCGGAAACAGACCCTCAAGCGACTGCATTAGTGACGCAGTTGTGGCAACACACAGGTGCAGAAGTGGTAAACATGAGCGTTGAGCATCATGATGAGGTGCTGGCGGCAACCAGTCATTTGCCCCATGTATTGGCTTATAGCTTGGTGGATACATTGGCTCAAATGGAAGACCGCCGTGAAATTTTCCGTTTTGCAGCGGGTGGCTTTCGGGATTTTACCCGTATTGCATCTAGTGACCCTAAAATGTGGCATGACATCTGTTTAGCCAATCGCAGTGCGATTTTGCATGTATTAGCGCAATTTAACGCGGATTTAGCTGAGTTAGCTGATGCAATTGAACATGGTGATAGTGCGCATATTCTCTCGATTTTTAGTCGTGCCAAAATGGCCCGCGACAAATTTTCTGGTTAGTTCTTTACTTCACTAACACCTTATTTGGACATAATATGTACATTTAAGCCTAGCAAAATAACGTCAAGGGATACATTTATGGAATTTCTATTTAGCGAGTTTTTGGGCACTGCCGTTTGGTTGTGGCTCATGTTCATGGGAATTGTCTTTTTCCTACTGGTTTTTGATTTAGGCGTACTCAATCGTAAAGACCACGAAATCGGCATGACAGAAAGTCTTTGGCTTAGTAGTTTTTATATCGCTATCGCCATTTTATTTGGCGTTTGGGTTTGGTGGTATATGGGCGCGAAAGCGGGGATGGATTTCTTTACGGGCTTTCTTGTAGAAAAAACCCTTGCGCTGGATAATATTTTTGTAATTTCCTTGATTTTTAGCTATTTTGCTATTCCGCGAATTTATCAACATCGCGTGTTATTTTGGGGAATTTTAGGCGTTATTATCTTACGCGGTATTATGATTGCGCTTGGCGCGGCGTTGGTGACAAACTTTAGTTGGATATTGTATATATTCGGAATTTTCTTAATTGGAACAGGGATTAAAATGCTCATCATGATGGATGACACCCCTGATATTGCCAGTAATCCATTATTAAAATTCGCTCGTGGTCATTTCCGTATTACTCCTACGTTGCATGAAAATGCGTTTTTTGTAAAACAGCATTCAGCATCAACAAATCGCTTAGAATGGTTTATGACACCGTTATTTTTAGCATTAATGTTGATTGAAATCGCTGATTTAATCTTTGCAGTTGATTCTATTCCTGCCATTTTTGCAATAACGCAAGATACTTATATCGTCTATACTTCAAATATCTTTGCTATCTTAGGGTTACGCGCTTTATATTTCGCTTTATCTGCAATGATGCATCGTTTCCATTATTTAAAATATGCGTTGGCAATTTTATTAATCGTTATTGGTGGCAAAATTTTATTGGCACACGTCATCAAAATTCCCGCTTATGTTTCGCTCACTGTGACAGTCGCAATTTTAAGTGCGGGGATTATTTACTCACTGATGAAAACACGCACTGAGCATTCAAGCCATTAAGCACATCATTTTTTACGCCTAGGAGATAACAATCCTATCTATTCTCCCCTTCCATTTTTGGAAGGGGTTTTATAAGTTCTGTCAATGAAATAGCTTGTCCTAAATATGCAATTTTTCTTTTTTTTCCTTTCGTTGCATAAGTTAGATTATACTAAATGTTTGCATTTTACTTGATACCATGACAATGACCCATTCTAAACGTTTTATTGTGCAAGCTGGGGGACAATTACGCGGTGAGCATCGTGTACCCGGTGATAAATCTATTTCCCATCGTTCTATTATGCTTGGCGCATTGGCAGAGGGGACAACCCATGTCAGCGGTTTTTTAGAGGGTGAGGATACCCTTGCAACCTTAGCCGCCTTTCAAGCAATGGGGGTTAAGATTACCCGCCCTAGTTTAGAAGCCGTGACGATTGAAGGGGTTGGCTTGCATGGCTTAAAAGCACCTGCACAAGCATTGTATTTGGGCAATTCAGGTACGTCGATGCGATTGATGTCGGGTATTTTAGCAGGGCAATCTTTTTCAGTGGAAATGACGGGCGACCCGTCTTTATCTCGCCGTCCAATGAAGCGAGTCACTGTACCATTAGCCCAAATGGGCGCAAAAATTGATACCGCTGAGAATGGAACGCCACCTTTAAAAATTCATGCAGGACAAGGGTTACAAGGTATCGATTACACAATGCCGATTGCTAGCGCACAAGTTAAATCTTGCTTATTACTCGCTGGCTTATATGCTAAAGGAATGACTTGTATTACAGAACCTGCGCCAACCCGTGACCATACCGAACGTATGTTGCGCGGTTTTGGTTATCCAATTCAACAAGCGGGTGATAAGGTCTGCTTGCAAGGAGGCGGGCGTTTACAAGCAACTGATATCGAAGTCCCTGCGGATATCTCTTCTGCTGCGTTTTTCATGGTAGGTGCAAGTATTGCGGCGGGTTCGGACATTATTTTAAAACACGTGGGTATTAATCCAACTCGAATCGGGGTTTTAAATATCCTGCGCTTAATGGGTGCAAAAATTACGTTATTGAATGAGCGTGAAATTGGGGGCGAACCTGTTGCGGATATTCGTGTGCAAGCAAGTCCTTTAAAAGGTATCCGTATTCCTGTCGACCAAGTTCCGTTGGCGATTGATGAATTTCCTGCGATTTTTATCGCGGCAGCCTGTGCTGAAGGGGAAACCATTTTAACCGACGCGGAAGAATTACGGGTTAAAGAAAGCGATAGAATTCAAGTTATGGCAGACGGTTTGCTTAAATTAGGCATATCAGCCCAACCAACCCCAGATGGAATTGTTATTAAAGGGGGACAGTTACAGGGTGGGATTATCGATAGCCATGGCGACCATCGTATTGCGATGTCTTTTACAATTGCTGGGTTACGCGCAAATGGCACGATAGAAATTGAAGACTGCGCCAATGTTGCCACCTCTTTCCCAACATTTATTCAACTCGCACAAACAGCGGGTATTCAAGTTCAAGAACAAGAGGCATAAGTGATGACATATCAGTCCACCCCTGTGATTACTATTGATGGTCCTGGGGGTTCAGGTAAAGGAACGATAATGTTACGGGTTGCTCGCTATTTAGGCTGGCACACATTAGATAGTGGGGCAATGTATCGTGTATTAGCCCTAGCCGCGCAAAAGCATCAAGTGGCTTTAGATGATGAAATTGGTTTAGTTCGTGTTGCTAATCAATTAGATGTACAATTCACTGCACAACCTGATTTAAGTGATACACGGGCAATCTTAGAGGGGGAAGATGTCAGTGTTGCCTTACGCACAGAGGCAACAGGCTCTGCTGCTTCAAAAATTGCCGCCCTTGTAGGTGTCCGTCAAGCACTATTAAATCGCCAACGGGCTTTCCGTTGCGCACCAGGTCTCGTTGCCGATGGTCGTGATATGGGAACAGTTGTCTTTCCTGATGCAGGCGTAAAAATATTTTTAACGGCAAGTGTTGAAGAACGCGCAGAGCGTCGTTATAAACAGTTGAAAGGCAAAGGAATGAATGCTAAACTTGCTGACCTTATTATAGAAATTGCGGATCGGGATGAGCGGGATCGCAATCGTGCTACTGCCCCATTAATCCCAGCACAGGATGCGCAAATTATTGATACAACAGGTGTATCAATTGAAAAAGTAGTAGCACAAATTTTACAACTGGTGTCTGTTAACACTGAAAAACTCATGATTGCTTAATCTGTTGGCGAATCATGGTCTCTTTTAATTAACCCACATACCACAACTATGTGGCAGTAACTATTAATACCCTCGATAAACTTATCTAGGGTCAGGGGTTTGTAATGAGCGAAAGCTTTGCTGAATTATTTGCGGAAAGTCAAGTAAAACAAAATATGTTACCCGGCAGTATCGTTACGGGAACAGTGGTCGAAATCCGTGCGGATGTTGTGATCGTCAATGCTGGTCTGAAATCCGAAGGCGTGATTCCCATCAAAGAGTTTTACAACAGTAATAATGAATTAGAAGTTGCCGTCGGCGATGTTGTGGATGTCGCCCTTGATGCGGTGGAAGATGGATTTGGTGAAACACGTTTATCTCGTGAAAAAGCCAAACGTGCGGCTTCTTGGAAAGATTTGGAAAATGCCTTTGAAAACACTGCGACCATCACCGGTATTATCACTGATAAAGTTAAAGGTGGCTTTACAGTTAATATCAATGATATTCGTGCATTCTTACCGGGGTCTTTGGTGGACGTGCGTCCTGTGCGCGATACCAGCTACTTGGAAGGCAAACCATTAGAATTTAAGGTTATCAAACTTGACCGCCGTCGTAACAACGTTGTTGTTTCACGTCGTGCCGTGGTTGAAAAGGAAAACAGTCAAGAACGCGAAGCCTTATTAGAAACCATGCAAGAAGGCATGAGTTTACGCGGTGTGGTGAAAAACCTCACTGATTACGGCGCATTTGTGGACTTAGGTGGCGTTGACGGTTTACTACATATCACCGATATGTCATGGAAACGTGTTAAACATCCTAATGAAGTGGTCAATGTCGGTGACGAAGTAGAAGTAAAAGTCCTGAAATTTGACCGCGAACGTGTCCGTGTTTCTCTGGGCTTAAAACAATTAGGCGAAGACCCATGGGTCGATATTGCCCGCCGTTACCCCGAAGGAACTCGCTTATTTGGCAAAGTCACCAACTTAACGGATTACGGTTGCTTTGTTGAAATTGAATCTGGTGTTGAAGGATTAGTCCACGTTTCCGAAATGGATTGGACCAATAAAAACGTACATCCTTCCAAAATTGTCCAAGTCGGTGATGAAGTTGAAGTCATGGTCTTAGACATTGATGAAGAACGCCGTCGGATTTCTTTAGGTATCAAACAATGCCAAGTCAATCCTTGGGATGGCTTTGCAGCAACCCATAATAAGAATGACCGAGTTGTCGGTACTATCAAATCTATCACCGACTTTGGTATTTTCGTCGGCTTAGATGGCGGTATTGATGGCTTAGTCCACCTTTCTGATATTTCTTGGAACGAGACGGGTGAAGAAGCTGTACGCCGTTACAAGAAAGGGGATGAAATTGAAGCGGTTGTATTGGCTGTTGACCCCGAGCGCGAGCGTATCTCTCTTGGTATCAAACAGTTAGAAAAAGACCCCTTCTCTCATTTCGTTGCAGAATATCCTAAGGGAAGTTTAGTGAAAGGTGTGGTCAAGGAAGTTGACCCGAAAGGCGCGATGATTCAGTTACAAGATGGCGTTGAAGGCTATCTGCGTGCATCTGAATTAACCCGTGATCGGGTTGAAGACGCTCGTACACTCTTGAAAGAAGGCGAAGACATCGAAGCGAAGTTTATCGGTGTTGATCGGAAGAAGCGTGTCATTTCTTTATCTATCAAAGCGAAAGAAACAGATGAAGAATCTGCCGCTATCCAAGATTACAGCCGTTCCCAACCTTCATTAGGCGCGACATTAGGCGACCTTTTGAAAGAACAAATGGATAAAGAGTAAATTTAGGCTTTCTGTTAGTCGTTTAGAAAGGCAAGTGTTTAAAGACCTTACATAACTGTAAGGTTTTAAACACTTTAAATAATAAAAAAACACTCAATATCAACTACTTTTATTCAGGGTACATATAAATGACAAAGTCTGAACTGATCGAAGCGATTGCGCAAAAACAAACGCAATTAGCCCACAAAGACATTGATTTAGCAGTGAAAACACTGTTAGAGCATATGGCACAAGCCTTAGCGAATGGGGAACGCATTGAGATTCGCGGCTTTGGTAGCTTCTCTTTACATTTCCGTCCACCCCGTGTTGGTCGCAACCCCAAAACAGGAGATGCAGTCTCCTTACCCGCGAAACATGTCCCACACTTCAAGCCAGGTAAAGAATTGCGGGATCGGGTTAACGTTCTGTAATTTCTGTAAGGGTAGGTACAGCGTAAAATTGAATTTACTTGCCGTGGAATGGTTGACCGAATTCCACGTTCTGTAATACGAATCTTGAGATTGACCCGCCTGTCTATACAATACAACTTATGTATTTATAGACGGGCTTTTAAGTCCTTTCTTTATCGGAAAATAGGTTCTCTGTTTATCCGTTCACATTTAAAATGATTAATACGCAATGTGTGCTAGTCTATTACGACCCTACCTTTCTCAATTATTGATGTTTTGGAGTTTGAAACAAATCCCATGCGGAATGGAAATCTGCGCGACAACCGACAATCAGCGGTTTTGCTTAAGCTGGTCTCATGGTTTGGGTCTGCCTTAACAAACATTGTTTATAAGCAAGTGAGCACAGCGTATGGTTTAACGCTTTTTCTGTTCTACAAACGACGGTATAACAAAAACCGTTTGGGTGCGTACTTGTCATGTTAGAACTGTTATGGTTGTTATTGCCCGTTGCCGCTGCTTCGGGATGGTTAGCCGCTAAAAAACAGCATCGTCAAGTGCAGAACGATGGACTCAATTTATTACGTTTTTCTTCGGATTATTTTCGCGGCTTAAATTATCTCCTCAATGAGCAACCTGATAAAGCAATTGATGTTTTTATCAAATTAATAGATGTTGATAGCGATACCGTAGAAACGCATTTAGCGTTAGGGGCTTTGTTTCGCCGTCGGGGTGAAGTCAATCGCGCAATACGAATACATGAAAATTTAATTACACGCCCATCTTTAGACACCGCACAACGTCATCTTGCTGTGTTGGAACTGGCTTATGATTATCGGCGAGCAGGTTTACTAGACCGTGCGGAAGCATTATTTGAAAAATTAGTTGAATCAGAAGAGCATAGAGATTATGCATATCATCAACTATTAGATATTTATCAACAAGAACATGAATGGGATAAGGCTATCGCGACAGCTAATGCGCTAGCGAAAGTCTCTGATGAACGACTGAACACGTTAATTGCACATTATCATTGTGAACAAGTAGAAACACTCCGCCAACAAGCGTTATATAGCCAAGCACAAGCACGGTTACAATTAGCCTTAAAAAGCGATCCTGATTGTGTACGCGCCAGCTTACTAGAGGGAGAATTAGCCCTCGCACAGGCACAATGGCAAACGGCAATCACTGCTTTTCAACGAGTTGGAGAGCAAGATAAAGATTATTTATCTGAAATTATAGAGCCTTTACAAATTTGTTATCAGCAGTTAGGGCAAGCAGATGCATTTATTCATTATTTACAATCATTATTAAACACCGATGCAGGGATGACCCCGATTCTTGAACTTGCCAAGATTTTACAAGCACGACAAGGCGAACAAGAAGCGGCAGATTTTGTTGTTAAACAGTTACATAAACGCCCCTCATTGCGTGGCTTAGATTTTTTACTCGATTTAGCATTGTCCAACTCTAGCAGTATTACCCACGAACATTTGTTATTACTCAAGGATATGACCACACAGTTATTAAGAAACCGTGCTATTTATCAATGTAATCATTGCGGTTTCCGTGGAAAAACGCTGCATTGGCAATGTCCAAGTTGTAAACAGTGGAATACAATTAAACCGATACAAGGAATTGATGGTGAATAATACCGCCGCTTTAATTGTCGCTTTAGATTATCCAGAGGCTAAACCCGCGTTAGCATTAGCAGAGCAGTTAAAATCCACAGGATGTCGTTTAAAAGTAGGCATGGAATTATTTACCCATGCAGGCCCTGCGCTGGTTGAAAAGCTGGTAAGCCAAGGTTTTGATGTTTTTCTAGATTTAAAATTTCATGACATCCCCAATACCGTTGCAGGCGCAGTTAAAGCAGCCGCTGAATTAGGGGTTTGGATGGTCAATGTACATGCATTAGGCGGGCGAGACATGCTCATTGCCGCACGTGAAGCCCTCGCGCCCTATTCACAACGCCCTTTATTAATTGCTGTTAGCATTTTAACCAGCCTAGACAATACCGATTTATATGCGATGGGTTTGCATGGCTCATTAACCGATAATGTGTTACGTCTTGCCCGTTTAACAGAAACCAATGGTTTAGATGGGCTTGTTTGCTCACCACATGAAATTAGTTTAATTCGTCAATCAGTTAGCACCCAGTTACAATTAGTCACACCGGGCATTCGTCCCCAACAAAGTCAACAGGATGACCAAAAACGCATTATGACACCACAGGAAGCCCTACAATTAGGCGCAAATTATCTTGTCATTGGTCGCCCAATTACACGTGCTCCCGACCCCTTGCAAGCACTACAGACGATAGCCCAATCACTGACAGCTTAATGCAGGAGTTGCTTTTCTATGCGTTCCCGTTTCTCATTGAATTTATTACTTAGCGTTTTGACCTTTTCCTGCGCCTCTTTTTCGGCAATTGCGGCAGATACTTACGTTGATTATTACGCACGTGGGCAAGAATACGTACAAAAATCAGACTTTGAAAATGCCCGTAAAGCCTTTACTGAAGCCATTCATCGCGGTGAAAATGCCGCCTTAATCGACTTAGCACAACTATATGAAACAGGAAAAGGCACAACCGTTGACCTAAAAAAAGCAGCCGCACTCTATGAAGAAGCCGCTCAACGAGGGTTAAAAGAGGCCCAATATAAAATAGGCATCCTATATGCGGACGGTATCGGTGTCAGCCAAAATCCAACCCATGCGTTATATTGGCTTAACAAAGCGGAAGCAAATGGACATCCCGACGCGGCTAATATACGCGGAAAAGTTGAACGCTACTTACGCAATAACTACACAGAAGATTTTCGCAAAACCCAAGAAATGGCAGAAAGCGGACGCGCTGATGCACAATATAAACTTGGGATGATGTATCGTGATGGTATTGGAACCGTTAAAAATTTAGTTCGTGCTACTGAATGGTTAAAAAAATCTGCGGAACAAGGCTTATTTGACGCACAAGCCAAATTAGGCGTTATGTATTACGAAGGCTTAGGCATTGCACCTGACCCAGTGGAAGCCTTTCACTGGACAAAACTAGCTGCTGAACAAGGTTACGCCCCATCACAAGCCTTATTAGCCACTATGTATCGTGATGGAAGAGGGACAGAAAAAAACCTCGCCACAGCATACCACTGGTTTTTAATTGCGTTGATGTATGGAAACAAAAGCGCAGAAGCCTCTGCCGATGCACTACTAAAAACGCTAACCCCTGAACAAATTGCGACAGGAGAACAGCTAACCAAAGAATGGGTAAAAAATCATTTAACACCAAAAGCACCACAAAATGCGGACGAACAACCCATCGTTCCCATGCCTGAGATTGCAACGCCCATCACCACACTGCCCGATGATGAAAGCCGTATAAATGCAGCTCCCGAAAAAACACAATAAATTACGACAAACAAAATAGTAACAATTAAGGTTTACCTATGAAATTCAGCGAACAATGGTTAAGAACTTGGGTCAATCCCCAAATGACAACAACGGAACTTGTCGACTGCTTAACAATGGCAGGCTTAGAAGTTGATGATGTGGAAACCGTCGCCCCTGCATTTGATAATGTTGTCGTTGGTGAAGTGCTAACCATTGAACGCCATCCCGATGCAGAAAAACTCAAAGTTTGCCAAGTCAATACAGGTACAGAATCCCCATTAACCATCGTCTGTGGGGCAAGCAACGTACAAGCTGGAATGAAAGTCCCCGTTGCCCTAATAGGTGCTGTTTTACCGAATGATATTCGCATTAAAAAAAGCAAACTACGCGGTGTAGAATCACATGGAATGCTTTGCTCCGCCAAAGAACTAGGACTTGCTGAAACCTCCAACGGTTTAATGCCACTACCTGCCGATGCCCCTATCGGTATTTCTATTCGCCAATACTTAAACCTAGACGATAGCAGTATCATCATTGAACTAACGCCGAATCGTGGCGACTGCTTAAGCATTCAAGGGATTGCCCACGAAGTAAAAGCCCTCACAGGCGTGACATTAACCGCGCCAGAAATACCTGCTATTCCTGCACGCATTACAGATACATTTCACGTTCATATTGAAAATAGCCAAGGCTGTCCCCGCTATCTTGGTCGGGTCGTGCGTGGTATCAACCCCAAAGCCACAACCCCACTCTGGATGCAAGAACGCCTCCGCCGTGGCGATATTCGCAACATTAACCCCATTGTTGACATCACCAATTACATCCTATTAGAGCTGGGGCAACCCATGCACGCCTTTGATTTTAATAAATTACAAGGCGGGATTATTGTCCGTTTGGCAAAACAAGGCGAAAAACTCACCCTCTTAAATGAACAGAGCATAGCACTCGACCCACAAACACTCGTCATTGCCGACGAACACCACCCCCTAGCCATTGCAGGCGTTATGGGCGGTGCAGGCTCAGGCGTGACCGATGACACCGTCGACATCTTCTTTGAAAGTGCCTTTTTTGCCCCCCAACAATTAGCAGGCTGTGCCAGACGTTACGGCTTACATACCGACTCATCCCACCGATTCGAACGCGGTGTCGACCCACAATTACAACGCATCGCCCTAGAACGAGCGACCGCGTTACTACTCGACATCGCAGGCGGACAAGCAGGCGCAATTATCGAAGTTGCCGATGATGCCCAACTCCCCAAACCTGCCACCGTCACTGTACGCCAGCAACGCATTCAAACCCTGCTTGGCTATTCCTTTACAGCCGAACAAATCACCGATATTCTGCACCGCCTCAACATGCACGTCGAACAACAAGGCGATACATGGCAAGTCACCCCCCCAAGCTACCGCTTTGACATCGCCATAGAAGTCGACATTATCGAAGAAATTGCCCGCGTTTACGGCTATCACAACATTCCAGCCCGTCCGCCCCGTGGGAATTTTGTCATGCAAGCCATTCCCAGCGTCAACCTGCAACAACTGCGAGAAGTGCTCATACAACAAGGCTATTACGAAGCGATTACTTACAGCTTCGTCGACGTTGACTTACAAAAACAACTCACCCCCCATCATGCAGGACTTGCCCTAGCAAATCCCATTGCCAAACGCCAAGACAACCCAACCGCTATCGACATGTCCGTGATGCGTACCACGCTCTGGACAGGACTTTTACAAACGGCCCAATACAACCTCACCCGCCAACAAAGCCGTGTCCGTTTATTTGAAACAGGTCTGCGCTTTATCCCTACGGCAGAAGGACTAAAACAAGAGCGCGTTATCTCTGGCATTGTCACGGGTAGCCGTTACCCCGAACAATGGGGTTTATCCCAACTCAATACCGACTTTTACGATATAAAAGCAGATGTTGAAAACCTACTAGCCGTTAGCCGTAAAACCTACCGCTTTACAGCAAGTACACACCCCGCATTACATCCAGGACAAACCGCAGAAATCTATCAAGATGATGTACTTGTTGGCATTATTGGTGCATTACATCCACAGTTGCAACAACAATTAGACTTTACCCAACCTGTCTATCTGTTCGAATTGCAACTCGCCACCCTGAGCCACGCAGAAACCCCCGTGTACAACGACGTTTCTAAATACCCCTCAGTGCGGCGTGATTTAGCAGTTGTCATCCAACATACGGTAACTGCTGATAAAGTTTTAGCTTGCGTACGCCAAGCCGCACCTGATTTCCTCACAGAGGTTAATCTTTTCGATGTTTATCAGGGGAAAGGCATCGAAGATGGCAAAAAAAGTTTGGCAATAGGCTTGATTTTTCAAGAAATTTCCCGCAATCTAACAGAGTCGGAAATCGACAAAACCCTAGAACAAATACTGAGTTCCCTAGAACATCAGTTAGACGCACAATTAAGGAAGTAATGTGATGGCATTAACAAAAGCAGCAATGGCAGAAAGATTGTTTGACGAAATGGGTCTAAACAAACGCGAAGCCAAAGAAATGGTTGACTTATTTTTCGAAGAAATTCGCACCGCTTTAGAAAAAGGTGAACAAGTCAAACTGTCTGGATTTGGTAATTTTGACTTACGTAACAAAAACCAACGTCCTGGACGTAACCCCAAAACAGGGGAAGAGATTCCAATTAGCGCACGTCGTGTGGTAACCTTTAGACCAGGGCAAAAACTTCGCGCACGAGTAGAAGAGTATGCTGGAACCATCGAACAATAATGAACTTCCTGTTATTCCCGGTAAACGATATTTCACCATTGGTGAAGTTAGCGATTTATGTGCAGTAAAACCGCATGTACTGCGTTACTGGGAGCAGGAATTCCCCCAATTAAAACCGATTAAGCGTCGTGGTAACCGACGCTATTATCAGCGGCAAGATGTGGTTTTAATTCGTCAAATTCGCACCTTGCTGTATGAAGAAGGTTTTACCATTGGTGGCGCGAAACAGCGATTATTGGGCGATAGTCCAGAAAATAACTTGCAACAAGGACAGCACATTATCCAACAACTTCGTGCTGAACTTGAAGAAGTTTTATACCTTCTACAATGCTAGTTAGCTAATTGTCGTCCTATGCACAATTCATAGGACGACAATGTCAAACGCTGTCCCTTATCTATTTTTACATTCTCCCCTCCCCCAATATTCATCTACAGACCATGTCTAGCTTACGAATCGGTATCGGCGGCCCTGTCGGGTCAGGTAAAACAGCCCTAGTGGATACACTCTGTAAAAATCTACGAGACCGCTACGAAATCGCGGTTGTCACTAACGATATTTACACCAAAGAGGACGCACAATTTTTAATGCGTAGCCAAGCCCTAGCCGTCGAGCGAATTATTGGCGTAGAAACGGGTGGCTGTCCGCATACTGCAATTCGAGAAGATGCCTCCATGAATTTGGTCGCAGTTGACCAACTCAATCGAACCTTTCCTAACCTACAAATTATCTTTATAGAAAGCGGTGGCGACAATCTAAGCGCGACTTTTAGCCCCGAATTATCTGACTTAACCCTTTATGTAATTGATGTTGCCGCAGGTGATAAAATCCCGCGTAAAGGTGGACCAGGAATTACCAAATCTGATTTATTAGTTATTAATAAAATCGACCTCGCCCCTTATGTTGGTGCATCCTTAGAAGTGATGGAGCGCGACGCACGCAAAATGCGCGGTACAAAACCGTTTATCTTTTCCAATTTAAAAACAGGGGAAGGATTAGCCGCAATTATTGAATTTATTGAAACGGCAGGCGGGATAAAAAGCCAAAACGAACCACCTGTTCATAATGATAAGCATTAAGATACCAACTCAACATCCTGTTTTAAAGCCTTCATATCAATTTTAGAAGGGTTGTTACGTGTGCATTTGGTTTATCTGACTACGCTTACTATTTAACCCAAGTTCGGCGATATTTATAAAATAAAACAGAGACCTGCTAGGTTTTGAAAAGCTAGCAGGTCTTTTTTTGTCTGAATCAGGATTCACAGAATTTTCAGAATTAGCAGGATTAAAAAGCGTGATTTGCCTTAATTTCTTGGTTTAAGGGGTTTAAATCCTGTTAATTCTGAAAATCCTGATTCAGACAAACGCTTGTCTTTTTGAAAAATTTCGCAGAAATCAGGTGAGTAAGAACGAAAAAAATTTTAATACAGCTTGATTATTTCAAAACTTGTAAAGGACTAGCAGTGCTAGCTAATCTGGCGATAATGAAATACCAAAAAGATTTTTTTATAAAATTACCAAATAAAATGAAGAAAACGAGTAAAAAGATACTATTAATAAATAGCTGATAACTTATCCAAAATAAATCATTATTTTCTAGGTGGTTAGTCACTTTTGAAAGTTGCAAAGAACTGTCTATTAAGGTTTGTTCAAGCTGGTTTTGCTCTATTGCTAATTGCTGACGTTGTGCCCGTAAAATATCTAACTCTATAATCAGTGCATTTTGTTCTTTCAAATCACCACGCAATTTTTTAATTTTTTCTGTTAACGTTGCAATTTGCATTTCAATCAGCGGAAATACCTTGCTACGTTTTTCATTTTCATCTGTAATCATTGCACTAGCTTGTTCTAGCTGTATTTTAGCACTAATGAGTTGTCCATAATGTTGTTTTACCGCATCTAGCTCCCCTATCATTTGATTAAGTTCATTTTTCCAACGGCGATGCTCAAAAAACTCAAGTGTTGAATGTGGTTCTTTGCCTTGAACTCTGATGATTCCATCATTAAGCCCATTAATTTTTCTGGATAAATCCGCTATTTGTATTTCCCACATTTTTAACGTTTGTTTATGTTTTTCATTTTCTTGAGATGTATCAGCAATAATTTTTTCGTGCTTCCCACGTTCTTCTGCTAATTGCTGACGTTGTGTGCGTAAATCATCGAGTTCTTTCATCATCTGCGTATTTGCATGACCTGATAGCTTAATGGTTGCACGTATCCCTTTAATTTTATTGGTAAACTCTGTTGTTTGCGTTTGAATCTCCTGAATTTTCTGTTGATTAATCTTTCTTTGTCTTGATAGAACCTTATTACACTCATCAGTTTGTTCATTAAAACTTGAAATAAGTGCGTTTTGTTGCGTTATAAAAATGGACTCTCCTTTTTTCCAAAAAAAATAATCAATAGGATTTAAAAAAGGATTGGGGGGTTCTAAGCGATTTAAAAATTGTTTCGTCGATTGGTCTAAGCGGTTGGCAATGCCTGACACTGTGGTACAAGCCACTTCAAGAGAGGATATAACTGTATTGTTTAAGGTTATCGCAATGGGTTTATTGAGTTGTTGCTCAATTTGCATTGTCAGGGTTGGTAAACTTTCTTGAGTGATGGTATTACTTGCCCATTGGAAAGAGAGTACCATTAGAAAAAATACAATAGAAATTAACGCTATAACAATACATTTGTAAATTAACCACGCAATAACATCAAAAATTAATTTCATTATTTAGTACTCTTAATTAATAAAACAAACCAGTAATGAATAAAGAAAATGCTATTTTTTAGCTATAGCAAATGCACCATAAAGTGATTTAAAGTTAAGACGGTTCTCTGCATCGTTTTATTAAGATTAAAAAACTGTCTGAATCAGGGTTTTCAGGATTTAAACCCACAAAATAAAAAAACTAACGTGAATTAATCTTTTAAATCCTGCTAATTCAGAAAATTCTAATTCAGACAAAGGCTTGTCTTTTTAACAGAAACTCGCAAAACTCAGGTTAAATAATATAATGCAACGTCAACTCGTTTTATACATTGCAAGCAGTTTAGATGGTTATATTGCTAAACCTAATGATGATTTAAGTTTTCTTTCATTGGTTGAACAAGCAGGAGAAGATTATGGATATCAAACCTTTATTGATAGCGTTGATACGATCATTTTAGGGCGGAAAACGTATGATTGGGTGATGAAGCAAGTAACCATTTTTCCGCATCACGATAAGACGACATATGTTATTACTCATCAGGTACGCTCAAGTGAAGGTAATCTGCATTTTTATACAGGTAACTTACGCACGTTAATTCAACAGTTAAAAGCTGAACAGGGAAAAAATATTTTTTGTGATGGTGGGGCTGAAATCGTTAATTTGTTATTGCAGGAACAATTATTTGATAGGCTCATCATATCAATTATTCCTGTCTTGGTTGGAGAAGGGATTAAGTTATTTAAAACGGGAATTCCTGAAAAACGGTTAAAATTACTAGCAGCAAAATCTTTCACAACAGGGCTGGTACAACTGCATTATCATGTTGAGCCATAAAAAAAACCAGACCGCATACATAAGTCTGGTTTTTTTAAAAATGAAAGCGCGAAATAACGTCTTTGATAAGAAAGCGTAATGTCGTCCTTTAGTTTACTTGCCTATTTTAACTTAGTGTAAACCTGCAATATATTCTGCAAGGGCGGCTATTTCTTCTGTTGACATTTTTTGTGCAATTTGGCGCATCATCAATTTTGTTGATTGATCAGATTTGCTACCACGTGCACCGCTTTTATAGTCTTCCAATTGTTTTTGTACATATTTAGTGTGTTGTCCACTGAGGGCAGGATATTTTGCTGCACCATTCCCGCTGCCTTTAGGTCCATGACAGCCTATACATGCGGGTAAACCTGTACTTTGATTGCCACCACGATAAATTTTTTCACCTTTTAATGCGAGCTCTTCATTGGCTGCAGCATTCGGTTTTTTAGTTTGACTGGCAAAGTAAGCAGATAAATCAGCAATTTCTTGCTCGCTTAAAGCCATTGCTTGTGGTGTCATTAATGCGTTATCCCGAACGCCTGCTTTAAAATCATGCAGTTGCTGAGTCGTATAGTTAGCATGTTGACTCGCTAAACTAGGCCATTCTGGATTGGCGCTATTACCGTCTGCGCCATGACAGGCAACACAGACTGTGGTTGCTTTGGCTTTACCTGCCTCGGCATTGCCAACAATCGCGCCGTTATTTGCTGCTTGTTCTGTCGCATAGACGAAAGGACTACCAAGCAAAATGTAGAGTGCTAAAGTCAGTTTCTTCATTAACTTAATTCCATAGATACGTCAACCAAAGGAAACGCTATATTATCATTGAATGAAGGGAATTGAAAAAGGCTCATAGGGATTTTTTCAGACGTTCACTGTTTTTCGCGTTATTTATTTCACTTTTTCTACCGATGTTTTCAAATACTGTTGAATCAGATTTAGCAATTGTTTGAGGCTAAACGGTTTACTGATGTAGTCATTCATCCCGACTGTTAAGCATTGTTCACGATCACCGGGCATTGTGAGTGCAGTCATCGCTATAATGGGTAAATCCGTATATTGGGGATTTAAGCGAATTTGTCGTGTTGCTTCGAGTCCATCCATCCCTGGCATTTGTACATCCATTAAAATTAAATCAGGACGTTC
This sequence comes from Beggiatoa alba B18LD, assembly GCF_000245015.1. Taxonomy (NCBI): domain Bacteria; kingdom Pseudomonadati; phylum Pseudomonadota; class Gammaproteobacteria; order Thiotrichales; family Thiotrichaceae; genus Beggiatoa; species Beggiatoa alba. Next base: position 2,186,878 of record NZ_JH600070.1, read on the forward strand.
TTCTTGTAAGCGTTCTAGTGCTTCTGTTCCTGTTCGTGCAACTTTAACTCGATAATGATGCGCAACTAAGTAGTCAATCACGACCATGATGTTATTCAAATGGTCTTCTGCAACTAGAATTAACGGATTAGTGTCTGCAATAGAAACTGTTTTTTCTCCCCCTTTAGGCAAGGCAGTTTCTTGAGCATGTTGTACATGGGCGCACCATTTTTCTACAGGGGCAGGCAGGGAAATGGTAAAACGGCTACCATTGCCTTTTGCACTTTCAACTGTGATGCTACCGCCATGTAGTTCTGTTAAACGGTGTACTAGCACTAAGCCTAATCCTGTGCCTTCATATTGCCGAGACAGACGGCTATCAATTTGTGTAAAGGGCTTAAAGAGTAATGGCATATCTTTTTGATCGATGCCTATCCCTCTATCCCAAACAATGAAGTGAATGGCTTGTTTTTCTGTGTCGCGTTTTACTTCTAGCCCAATTTCCCCGCCATCGGTTGTGAATTTAACTGCGTTACTGAGGAGATTTAACAAAATTTGTTTTAATCGCCGTTGATCCGCATAAATTGTGCTTGCATCGGGGTCGGCTTGGAAGTGAACTTTTAACCCTTTTTGTTCAGCTTGTTGCTTAATAAAGGTTAAACAACTCTGACATAATTCATCGATATTGGTTGTATCTAAAAGCAGTTGGACTTTACCCGCTTCAATTTTTGAAAGGTCGAGAATGTCATTAATTAATGCCAGTAAATGTTGACCACTTTCATTAATATGGCGTAGGAATTTGTGTTGTTTTTCGTTTAAATCGCCATAAACGCCTTCATTTAAAGATTCTGACATTCCTAAAATGGCATTCAGTGGGGTACGGAGTTCATGGCTCATGTTGGCAAGAAATTCATCTTTTAGACGATTTGCTTTTGCTAATTCCAGATTGGCATCGCTTAATGCTGCGGTGCGTTTTTCTACTTGTTGCGCGAGTAATAAACGTTCGGCTTTTAAAGCACTTTCTGTGCGTTTTTGTTCGGTAATATCTTGAATAACCATTAAATAATGCGCGCTGTAACTACCATAATCTAATTGGTGAATGGTGAGTTCTAAGAATAACGCATCAAAGATAAAACTTTGTTTATAAAAGCGTGCTGTACTCGCATGTTCAATGAGATGTGCGACTAATTTTTCATCTAAATAGCTGGTTTCTTCCGTAATTAAAAACGGCAGATAGTAATTTGCTTGTTGATTAACAAATAAAATTTTGGCAGTTTTATCAAATAAGATAACACCAACAGGTAAATACATGACAATGTTTTGTAAATCTTGTTGTTCCCGAATAAACATTTCTTGAATACGTTTAAACGCATTGGCTAAATGGTTGATCAGGATGTAGCAAAGACGTAGTTGGCTATGGGTAAAAGCATTGGACATCACTGAGCCTATCCAAAGAATGCTTTTATTTTCTATTAAGTGATGCATGCCTATTGCATTTTCTAAAGGAATATTTAGCCGATTTGCCAAGCTGTTAACGGGCACTTGTGGACTTTGCAAACTGTGCTGTTTTAACCATGTAAAGCTGATATCTCTTGCAGTTAGCGTGTGATTAGGGCTGATAGAATTAAAGCTGGAAAGAATTTCTTCTTGTATTTCTTGTAACAGGCTAGGGCTTAACTTTTCGCGGCTAATGAGAGAGACTTTATAATTGTTTAAATTATTACTAATTAAACAGCTACAAGTCACAGCAGGTATAAGACGATATAAATGTTCATAAAAAATATTCACAACATCGTCAATATTTAAGCGGTAATTCAATTGTTGTGTAAATTCGTATAATTCACGTATTTCAAAATTACGTTGTTGTAATTCTATTTTACTTTGAGTAACTGCCATTTCAGCATATTTATAATCACTCACATCTTCAGCAATGCCGACAATTCGATAGATTTCGCCATTAGGACGATAAATAGAGTAACTTCGGTCACGAATCCAACGAATTTGTTGGTCAGCCTTAACAATTCGATATTCTTGCGTTAACTCTGTTTGTGGATGCTGTTTAAACTGCTTGAATGTGGTCTCAACCCGCTCTTTATCTTCTGGGTGAATAATCGCTGTCCATAAATTCGGATTATTCAGAATTGCTTCATGTGTTTGTCCCCACATTTTTTGATGGCTGGGGCTGATATAAACCATCTGATTGGTGTTTACATCTAAAATATAAAACACTTCATCAATATGTTCGGCTAATTGGCGGAACTTTTCCTCACTGTCTTGTAAGGTCTGGCGTAACTGCTCGCGTTGGGTGACATTAAGGGCAAAACTTAACAGGGAAACGATCTGCCCTTGCGGGTTTAAACGAACTGAGATATACCACTCACAAAATAAAACGCTTTTGTTTTTAGTAATATGACGGACGATGCAAGTATCTTTCTGCTTCTTCTCATGAATAATCTCATGCACCAGCCGTTTAACAATGGGAATATCTTCTTGAAATATCCAAATTTTCGTAAACTTAAATAAATGCTGACTTAATACTTCACTGGCATACCAACCAAATAAATTTTCTGCTGTTGTTGACCAATAATTAATTTGCCCATGCGCATCCCATTCAATCACTGCAAACAGCGAATTATCCACATGAAATTGCAATGCCTCATAACTATGTGTTAGCTCAACATTTTGCTGTGCCAATAACGTACTTTGTTCCCGTAAGAGAATCTCCGTATTTTTATAATAAGTGACATCTTCGGCAATGCCGATAAGTCGATAGACTGCCCCTTGTTCATTCAACGCGGGATAACAACGATCACGTATCCAACAAATACTGCCGTCTGGTTTTAATAAACGATATTCAGTCTGATAAAGTTCTTTACTCCGCTGCTGTAAAAAAGTTTCATAAAAAGAATTTGTTACCCGCTCTCTATCATCTGGATGTATCGACATCAAACACGCACGAGGCTGTGAACACAATATATTTTCTGACAATCCCCAAACATGAGTAAATGCCTTATTTACATAAATTAATTGCTGAGTTGCAACATCAATCACATAACAGGCTTCGCTTAAGTTTTCAGTAATTTGGCGAAATTTCAACTCACTATAGCGCAAGGCTCGATGATTCACTTCCCGTTCAGTAACATCTTGAGCAAAGGACAAAACAGATAAACGACAATTTTCCGTTGCAGGCTGTACTGAATTGTGCCACTCGCAATAAATCACCCGACCATCTTTTGTATTATTCCGATTCAAATTAACATTACTTAACTCTGTTCGTGTAATTAACCTATCTCGTACTACCAACGTCTGTTCAATATCATCTTTATAAATGAAATTTAAAGCAAAAATATTCTTGCCTAAGACTTCCTCTTCGCTATATCCAAAAATTTTTTCAGCAGACAATGACCAACGCAACACAATGCCCTGTTCATCCCACTCAAGCACAGCTAATGGAGAGGTTTGAATCAACGCATTTAAACGGGATAAAGTCTCTTCTGCCCGTAACTCCGCTAGTGTACGCGCTGTAATATTAAGTTTTTGAGCTTCTATGACACGATGACGGATTAAATGTGCTGTTAAGGGAAATAAATAAATTAATCCAATTGCACAAAATAAATAGCCTAAAAAACTAAAAAGATGTGAGTGAAAAACAGCCTTCGTCCATGATGGTATATCTGCCATAAGCGGATATAGATACTGAATCAGTAAAAACACACATCCTAAAACAACTAAACTAATCCCTTCTCTACGCAAATCCTTATCTTGCTGTGCGAGTAAGTAAACACTCAACAAAATAATTGCCAACATACTGATTTTTAACAGTTCAACTATAAGATACAACATAATTTTTGTTGGCTCTTTAACAATGAAAATGATGGCGGAATAAAAACGATTGAAATTATTTTGCTGACGAGGTGAGACTAGCACTTAAGGGCAAGCTTAGTGAACCATCTATAGATAAACTAAGCATTTATTGCCCTGTGTTACGGCAGAACAAACTTAGGGTAGATGAGGACGTTGTAAATACTCATGTGACTGCATTTCTAATAAACGGCTAATCGTGCGCTGAAACTGAAAAGCCTGTTTTTTCCCTATATATAACTTTTCGGGCGGTGTCGCGGCAGACACAATTAATTTTACATTTCGATCATAAAACTCATCGACCAAGTTAATTAAGCGCAACGCATGGTCTTCTTTAAACTCATCTAACAAAGGAATATTGCTTAAAAACACGGTATTAAAACATTGAGCAATCTCAATATAATCACTAACTGCACGCGGGATATTACACAACACCTCAAAATCAAACCAAATCACCCCATCAGCACAGCGTATTGTTTGAATCATGCGCCCATTAATTTCTAAGGGCAAACAATGTTCCCCTGCTTCTGGCGCAATTGCAGAAAAACTGTTTTCCAAATTAATATCTGCCTGCGCATCTAAAGGATAATGATAAATTTCAGCCTTTTCTAAGGCTCTGAGACGATAATCGACACCACCATCCACATTTAAAACTTGCGTATATTGTTTTAACAACGCGATTGCTGGCAAAAACCGCTCCCGTTGTAGCCCGCCTTTATATAAATTATCAGGCGCAACATTAGAAGTAGAGACTAAAGTAACACCTTGGTCAAAAAGTGCTTTTAATAAACCAGCTAACAACATTGCATCGGTAATATCTGCAACATGAAATTCATCTAAGCATAAAATACGGATTTGCTCGGCTAACTGCCTTGCAACATGCGTTAACGGATTCTGCATAGATTTAAATTGCTGCAAATCTTCATGAACTTGTCGCATAAAGCGGTGGAAGTGAATGCGCTTTTTTTCTTGAAAAGGCAGACATTCATAAAAGTTATCAATTAAATAAGTTTTACCGCGTCCAACCCCCCCCCAAAAATATAAGCCTCTAATCGGCTCTTTCTTTCGCTGACGCAGTTTAGCGCGTAAAGTCCCTAATAAACTGTCAACAGGCGGAGTTTGCGCATGAATTAAGGCTTCATACAGTTGTTGAGTGCAATGCACAGCCTGTTTTTGCGCTTCATCAGAAACAAAATCAGGACGTTTTAAATCACGTTGATAACGGGCGAGTGGTGTAGGCATGATAACTAAACGACAAAATGCTTCCCTAGCAAAAAAGAAAATAAACGTCTAATTATAACAAATTTTAACAATTTGCAGTGAGGCTTCAATAGGAGGCTGCTTTATATCAATTAGATTAACTATATAAACAACGTAAATTTGATTAAATTTTTTAATCAAACTTAGCATAAATAACATAATTAACCTATTGTTTAATTGAAAAAAAAGTGAGTATAATCTTTAAATTTTTTAATTATGTTTTAGATAATATTCTTTTTTCATTGAATAATACTATTTTTACAAATAGATACAATTTATTAAATTTGAATGGGTTTCAAAAAAGTAATTTTTAGTTACGAGTATATATCTATGAATACAACAGACAATAAAAATACTAAGATTAAATACTTATCTTTACGCTGGCGGTTTTCTATTCCATTAATAACAATAGGGTTATTTGGGATAATTTGTTTTACATGGCTATTTAGCTTATTTTTCCTCAATAAGTTTGAAGCTCAAATATTAAAGCAAGCAAAGCAAACCATACAATTGATTAGTTATGCAACGGAAAAAAGCTTTACTAATTTAGAGCAAATACAAGATTTTATTTCTATCTTAAAAGGTACTGAGAATGTAGAAGAAATCATTATTCTGAGCGGTGAACCGCTCAAGATTATAGCGACCACTAACCAACAAATGATTAATAAACCGTTAAGCAGCGTATTTTCTGATAGCACACTTTATCAAAATTTATTATTCGCAGTAAAAAACAACAAATCTTATTATACACAGGTTAATCATCAAGAATTGCGTTTAATAATGCCTTTATCCTTAAATGAAAAACTAACGAATAATAAAGATATTACATCGCAAAGTGCCATTTTATTAACGGTGAATATTAATGATCTTTATACCGTACAAAATGAAACGCTATGGCATATTTTCTCTTTTAGTTTAGGGTTTATTGTTCTTATCAGTACGGCTGTTTATTTATTATTTAACCGCCTTGTCTTGCATCCCGCAGAAATTATGCGCGATGTCATTGCTAAACAAACAGATAATGAAGTCATTTTAGTGCCCGCGTTAGTCATGGATGAACTTGGCATCCTCGCGCAGACATTAAACACAATGTTATTACAACAAAAGCATAATCAAGATGAAATTCGCAAATTAGCCTTAGTCGTTGAAAAAACAAATAATGCTGTCATTATCACCGATGCACATCAAAAAATTGAATGGGTTAATCAGGGATTTACACGATTAACAGGGTATAAATTGCATGAGGTGATTGGTCGTGTACCTGGGCATTTTTTACAAGGGATAGAGACTAATCCTGAAACAGTTAAATATATTCATCAAAAGTTAGTAGAAGGTGATGGATTTCAAGTAGAAATTGTCAATTATAGTAAAACAGGGCGGCGTTATGAGGTTTCGATAGAAACCCAACCAATTTATGATAAACGAGGTCAAATTGCGCAATATGTCGCGATTGAGTCAGACATCACACAACGCAAGCTCGCTGAATCGGAAATGTTACAAACAAAGGATTTTTTAAATACCATTGTGAGTCATTTACCTGTCGCTTTATTCGCAAAAGACCCTGAAAATTTAAGATTTATTTTATGGAATAAACACTGTGAAGAGTTATTCGGACTCACAGAAAATGAAGTATTAGGCAAAACAGATTACGATTTTTTCCCCGCTAAAGAAGCGAGTTTTTATCAGTCTTATGATCGTCATGTTTTGACGAATAAAACCTTAGTCGATTTACCTGAGGAAGTTATCCATACCAAAGACCGAGGTGAGCGGATTGCACATACTCGTAAGGTTGCAGTGATTGGGCAGGATAAAAAAGTTTCTATGCTCTTGGTGATTTTGGAAGACATCACCGAGCAAAAAAATGCTGAACAGGCTTTATTAGCGAGTGAAAACCGTTTCCGTTCTTTAATTGAAGCCAGTAGTGATTGGGTTTGGGAAACGGATATGCAATTTAGAAATCAGTATTCTAGCCCTAAAGTCAAAGAGTTATTAGGTTATACCCCTGAGGAAATTCAGGGACATTCTTTATATGAATTTATTGTGACAAAGGAACGAGAACAAGCCATTCAAACCGTTAGCCAATGTTTACATACAGAAAAAGTCTTTCGATATCTTCAACATCAGTGGGTGCATAAAGATGGGCACTTAGTGATTTTAGAAATCAATGGTGTGCCTGTTTTTAATGCAAAGGGCAAATCTGTGGGGTATCGTGGCACTGCACGCGATGTAACGACTCGTTATGAAATGGAAATGGCAGTTAGACAACAAGCGCAGGAATTAGGCTTATTAAATCAAGAGTTACTCCGTGCATCACGCTTAAAAGATGAATTCTTAGCCAATATGAGCCATGAACTACGCACTCCATTAAATTCTATTTTAGCGTTAATTGAAATTTTACAAGAACAGGTGTACGGCAATGTTAATGCACAACAGCAGAAGTATTTAAAAAATATAGAAAACAGCGGACGACATTTATTAGCACTCATTAACGATATTTTGGATTTATCAAAAATTGCTGCGGGTAAAATGGAGCTAGAAATACAACGCGTTGTCCTAGAAGATATTTGCCAGACCAGTATGAATTTTATCCGTGAACAAGCACTGCGTAAAAAAATTCGTGTAACCACTCATTATGATCATCATGTCAATAAAATTGATGCTGATGAGCGACGGTTAAAACAAATTTTAATCAATCTTTTGACTAATGCGGTCAAGTTTACCCCTGAAAAAGGGGAAATTGGTTTGGAATATAAAGGCATTGCCGATAAAAGATTATTAGAAATTCATATTTGGGATACAGGCATCGGTATTGATAAAAATGCATTGCCAAATTTATTTAAGCCATTTATTCAACTGAGCACAACACAGGAAGAGGGAACAGGATTAGGACTTGCTCTAGTGCGCCGCTTAACGGCTTTACATGGGGGGGATATTCAAGTTAGTAGCGAAGTGGGTAAAGGGAGTCGATTTATTATTAGCTTACCTTGGCAACCCAATGACATTGATCAAACACCAACCCCGTCAAGACCTATGCCAGAGACAACTATCGAAGTGCAAAAGCCCAGCGATAATCCGCTGATACTAATCGTTGATGATAACGATGCGAATATTCTTTCTATCTCTGACTATCTCAGTTTAAAAGGCTACCGTATTGCCGTTGCACACAATGGGATAGAAGCGATAGAAACCGCGAATAAATTACGTCCTGATGTTATTTTAATGGATATTCAAATGCCTGTGATGAATGGTTTAGATGCTATTACCCATTTACGCGCTGACCCGAGTTTTAAAAGTACGCCCATTATTGCGGTAACAGCACTGGCAATGACCGGCGATAAAGAACGCTGTTTAAGCGTCGGCGCAAATGAATATTTGGCTAAACCCATCGGTTTACGACATTTAGTCACCGTGATAGAACGCTTACGACAACAAATTGATGATGAAATTATTGGTTAATTATCAGTGTGGATTTAACCTTTTAAGGACAACTCAAAGGATTTGCACGGACTTCAAAATAAGTGAGTAAGGTACTTTGCAACATTCGATAATTATCGTCACTTATCATGAAGAAAAACGCCCCTTGATGATGGGCTAAACCCTCAAAATTATCGATAGACCATCCTTTGCTACTATCAAAAACAGCGATTTGTTGCACTTGTGTACTATTTTTTCCTGTTTTCGGGTTGCATAAATAGACTTGGCGTAAGCTAATAATCAGCGGTGAAAAAATCGACGTAAATGCACGCTCTAACAGCAATAATGAACCGTCCGCCATCACCGCCAAATCCGTCACGGCACTATTTGGCGCACTGTACGCGGGCAATGTCCATGATTGCCCTTTTAGGTTAAAAATTTGAATAATCTGCGCTGTTTCTTGTTTTAAAGGCAATTCAGGCACCGTTAAAATACCCAGTGTCGGATGTGAGGCGACCGATTCTAACGCTTCATTAAACGACGCATAACTATCAACTTTTCGCAACGATATTGGCAAAACATACGCGCCTAACCATTCCCCTGTTGGACGATATCGCTCGATACGGGGATTTCTTTCAAACGCAATGATTAATTCACTATCACCTTGAATGCCATTATTGCCTTTAAGTAGGCTTAAGCCTTCTGCATCGCGTTGACGACGAATGGTATTTAAACTAATACCCTGTTGATTTTTTAATAAATAACTGGCAATTGGTATCACCGACTGTAATTGATGCGAGACGTTAAACGTTACCCGAAAATGAAACAAGCGACCCGTATCTGACACGGCATATAACCGCCGCTCATCCTCATCCCATGCAATGCCTGATAGCCCCCCCAGCGTTAAACCCTCAATATCCTGTGTTGGGATTAAAACCGTTCCTTGTAACCGAATTTGCATATAATCATCGTTTACGCCATAACGATGTGACAAGGAATAAGGCTGACTTGGATTCGCACTACAAGCAAGTGGCGCAATGAGTAATAACCCCCAACCCAGATAAAAACCCGATTTAAAAATTAATTTTTTATACAGCGCGATAGATAAAAAATGATGATAACTGTAACCACTCACAACAATAACATCCTGTTTTAAAATGGCATGTTTGCCAATATGGGACAATATAAGACTGTAAAACAACCTACACAATAACAGGAGAATTCATGGGCTGTTTATTTGGCTATGTCGGTCAAGCAAATGACAACTTATTAACAAAGATGGCAACCCGCTTGAGCCATCGCTGTCATCAAGGCTGGGAAAAAGACAGTTTAACCCTCATTGATGGCACGGTGTTAGCTGTTGGGCGTGGCATATCTCGTTGGGGGAAACAAACCCAAATTGCCCAACATCAACAACAACTTATGGCATATGATGGTGTTTTCTTTGAACAAACGACAACAACTAATTTATGTCAAGCCAATCAAACCAGCCGATTAACCCCTGAATTCTTTCAACCCTTTAAAATCAATCCAGAAACTGCCATAAGCACACTCACAGGGGCATATGTTTTTGCCTATAGCGATGGCAGAACCTGCTATTTATGCCGTGACCATGCAGGCATTAAAACCCTCTACTGGACTGTTTACCAAGGCTATTTACTTTTCGCCAGCGAAATAAAAGCCTTGTTTGCCTACGCCCCACTACCGCGACGGATGCGTTACAGTGCCTTGCCTGAATATTTTACCTTCAGTTTTATTCCCACTGAACGCACAATGTTCGAGAATATCTATGAGTTACAAGCGGGTACATACCTACGTTTTCAAGCAGGTGAAGTACATTTACAACGCTATTTCACGGTAGAAACAGGAGAGTGGACAGCCGACGCGCCACCGATGGACTACGTGGAGCTGGTGCGCTCGCGCCTGATTGCCTCAACCCGCGATTGCTTACAAGTCAGCCGTCATACACCTGCGGTCTTTCTCTCAGGCGGTATCGACTCCAGTTCCGTATTAGCAACCGCTTGCCAACTGTTGCCCGAGCAACAAATCCCCACTTTTTCTGTACATTTCGGCACGGAATACCCCAATGAAAACGAATTCGTGCGCTTAATGGTAGAACGTTATAAAACCGACCATCATTGGCTACACATCCGTCCACGAGATTTTTTAGAAGATTTTCGGGAAATTATCTGGCGACTAGATGACCCTATCGGCGACCCTGTCACCGTGCCTAATTATTTACTGGCGCGGGAAGCCGCAAAAATAACCGATGTGGTTTTAAATGGTGAAGGGGGCGACCCATGTTTTGGAGGCCCTAAAAATATTCCGATGTTACTGGCGCGTTTATACGGTGCGTTACCTAATGAATCTCATGGTGATTGGTTAGAAAGGAACTACTTACACACGTTTCAACGGGCATTTACCGATTTATCGCAATTATTTACCCCCGATATTTTACGCGGTTTAGACATAGAAAGTCATTTAACCCAACTGCTAACCCCATTTTTTCAAGCAGAAAAACCCGTCGATTTTTTGAATAAGTTAATGTGTATGAATATGCGCTTAAAAGGCGCGAATTTGATTCTGGTAAAAGTCGATAAAATGAGTTCTGCCAATCAATTATTGGCATTACCCCCTTTATTTTCTAAGCAAATCATGGAAGCCAGTTTGCAGTGTCCACCCGCGTTGAAGCTAGAAGGCTCAATTGAAAAAAGTGTGTTAAAAAAAGCTATGATGGATTTTGTTCCCTTGCCCATTATCCAACGCCCCAAATCGGGCATGATGGTTCCTGTCCGTTTTTGGTTTCAAGGGGAAATGCAACGTTATGGTAAACGATTATTAAGTAAATCTTTTTTAAAGCGGACAGGTTTATTTAATCCTGAATATGTTCAGAAATTAATCAGTTATGACATGGAAACTCTACACACAGGACGACACGGCTTAAAATTATGGATGCTCATCACCTTTTTACTATGGTATGAGCAAATGATTGAAGCAAAAAACTAAACGGCTTAAATTTGGCGATTTTTTAGACCTGTTAGGTTTTAAAAACTCAGCAGATATTTTTTTGTCTGAATCAGAATTCACAGGATTTTCAGAATTAGCAGGATTAAAAAGCGTGATTCGTATTATAACCTGAGTTCGGCGAGATTTATAAAATAAAACAGATACCTGCTAGGTTTTGAAAACCTAGCAGGTCTTTTTTTGTCTGAATCAGAATTCACAGAATTTTCAGAATTAAAAACATAATTTTTTATTCTTTTAATTTTCTTGTCTTTTTAATTCTGTTAATTCTGTTAATTCTGCAAATCCTGATTCAGACAAGCTGTTGTCTTTTTAAAAGAAACTCGCCGAACTCAGGTTATTATAGTAACCGTACCATAAAATGATTTAAATCTAGGACTAGCAGTCCTGTGAGGACTGCCAGTCCTTCATGTCGTTTTATAATACGTTTGCTATAACCTGAGTTTGGCGAATTTTATAAAATAAAACAGAAACCTGTTAGGTTTTCAAAACCTAGCAGATATTTTTTTGTCTGAATCAGAATTCACAGGATTTTCAGAATTAGCAGAATTAAAAAACGTGATTCACCTTAAATTTTTGGTTTTAGGGTTTAAATCCTGCTAATCCTGAAAATCCTGATTCAGACAACTGCTTGTCTTTTTTTAAAATCTCGCCAAACTCAGGTTAAGATTACGTTCCCGAATATGGGTCTTTAATTTGTAGATAATTTAACAGCGCGTCGCGTTTTGGATGCTGACTGAGCCATGCTTTTATCCGTTGAATTTCTTCATAGTCAGCTTGACCAAACTGTTGTAAATAAAAAGTTTGGAATGTTTGACGGCTGGCTTCTAAACGGACATTTTTTTGCCAAATATCCGTGATGATTTTATCGACCTCGTCATGTAAGTTTCTATCTTTTAACGCTAACCATTCATTTTTATCAAACCAAACACCGCCACAATGACTGCAATGGTCTAGGGTGAAATCTGTCCCTTTTCCAACTTGATACTTCAGCAGTAAATGTCCGCAATCAGGGCAAATTTTAATTTGCTTGGTGTTTAATGGCTCTGGCACAGTTTCAGACGGGGCTTTCTCAGGCAGGATACTTCCTTTATGCGTCAACCACGCTTGATAATCTTTCTGTCGTATCCATTGCCCGCCACATTGTAAACAGTGATAGGCTATTAAATTGTCTTCTAATGGGTTTGTTAATAAATGAATTTCTTTACAGACAGGGCAGTTCGGCATGATGTTAGCTCCTGATAGCGATAAACTCAGCGTTAAATTGCTTCTAAATTAAATGCTGCCGCAATTAAAGTTTTAGTATAAGCCTGTTGTGGTTGGGTAAAAATAAGAGAGGTTGCCCCTTGTTCTACTACTTTGCCCTGCTTCATCACGATAATTTCATCGCTTAATGCTCGAATCACGGCTAAATCATGGCTGATAAAGATGTAAGTGAGTTGGTAACGGGCTTGTAAGTCTCTGAGTAAATCAATAAGTTGTGCTTGTACCGAGCGGTCTAATGCGGAAGTTGGTTCGTCTAAAATCAGCAGTTTTGGTTTTAACACCATCGCCCGCGCAATAGCAATCCGTTGTCGTTGTCCCCCAGAAAATTCGTGGGGATAGCGGTGACGGGTGTCAGGGTCTAAGCCAACTTCTTGTAAGGCTTGAATAATCAATTGTTCGCGTTCTTTCGCATCTTTGCCAATTTTATGAATTTCTAAGCCTTCGCCAACAATTTGCCCAATCGATAAGCGGGGGCTTAGGCTGCTAAATGGGTCTTGAAAAACAATTTGCATGGTACGACGTAAAGCACGCAAAGTTGTAGAAAAAGGCATGTATTGAAGGGCTTGCCCTTGAAAGTAGATACCGCCTTGACAGTGTTCTAAACGTAGTAAAGCCAGCCCAAGCGTGGTTTTACCTGAACCACTTTCGCCAACTATCCCTAAAGTTTGCCCAACTTTAATACTGAAACTTACATCATCGACGGCTTTCACATAGTCTGTTACCCGTTGTAATAAGCCTTGTTTGAGTGGAAACCAGACTTTGATATTTTCCGCACGCAGGATTTCGGGCGCGTCAGGTGCAACATGGATGGCTTTACCGCTGGGTTTGGCGTTGAGCAGGCGTTGTGAGTAGGGATGTTGCGGTTGCTGAAAAAAGGTTGCAGTTTCTGCGGTTTCGACCAGTTCGCCGTTTTGCATGACACAAACACGGTCGGCAAATTTTTGTACAATGCTTAAATCATGGGTAATGAAGAGCATTGCCATTTGTAGGCGTTGTTGTAATTGCTTTAAAAGTTGCAGAATTTGCGCTTGAATCGTGACATCAAGCGCGGTTGTTGGTTCGTCAGCGATAAGAATATCGGGTTCATTTGCTAACGCCATGGCAATCATTACCCGTTGTCGTTGTCCACCTGAGAGTTGATGCGGATAGGCATTTAAGCGTTTTTCCACATCGGGTAAGCCAACGAGGGTTAGTAATTCAATAATGCGTGCATTGGCTTGAGCAACGCTCATATTTTTGTGTAAAAACAGCACTTCTCCAATTTGTTGGCGAATCGTATGTAGGGGATTTAAGGAAGTCATCGGTTCTTGAAAGATGATGCTGATACGGTTGCCACGAATATCCCGCAAGACGGCGGGTGACGCGCCAAGTAGCTCTTGTTGGCGAAATTGAATGCTACCTGTCGGATGGGAGGCAAGTGGATAAGGCAGTAATTGCAGGATAGATAATGCGGTGACTGATTTGCCTGAGCCACTTTCGCCAACAATTGCTAAGGTTTCCCCTTTGTTTAATTGGAAACTCACGCCTTTAACGGCTAAATGTGGTTCTTGTCCTTGATGAAAGGCAACGGATAAGTGATTTACTGCCAATAAATCTGTGGTAGGTGTTGACTGGGTTTGTACAGTTGTTTTGCTGGGTTTGCGACGTGGTATAGGGTTTGTGTTTTTTCGCGGGTCAAAAGCATCACGCACCGCTTCGCCGATAAATACTAAGAGGCTTAACATTACGGCGAGTACCATAAAGACGGTAATGCCTAACCATGGGGCTTGTAAATTGTCGCGTCCTTGTAGGAGTAATTCTCCTAAAGAGGGTGAACCGACGGGCAATCCCAGTCCGAGAAAATCTAATGCGGTTAAGGTGGTGACAGAACCGCTCATGATGAATGGTAACATCGTTAAGGTAGCAACCATCGCATTGGGTAGCGTGTGGCGTAGCATAATGGTTAAGTTACTAACGCCTAAGGCTTTTGCTGCACGGATATAGTCAAAATTCCGCGCTCGTAAAAACTCTGCCCGTACTACACCAACAAGGGACATCCAGCTAAATAGTAACATCATCAGTAATAACCACCAGAAACTGGGTGTTATCACGTTAGCAAGAATGATAAGGACGTATAGGGTTGGCATACTCGACCAGATTTCGATAAATCGTTGACTGAGTAAGTCTATCCAACCACCAAAAAAGCCTTGTATTGCGCCTGCTGCAATGCCTATTAATGAGCTTAGGACTGTTAAAATTAAGCCAAATAGTACTGAAATTCGAAATCCATAAATTAAACGGGCTAATACATCGCGTCCTTGGTCATCTGTCCCTAACCAATTTTCTGCGCTGGGTGGTGAAGGTGAAGGCGTGGGCAGGTTATAATTAATAGTGCTGTAACTATAGGGAATAATAGGATTAATTATCCAGCCATGTCGATTGATGAGGGCTTGTACTTCTGGGTCACGATAGTTTGCGGGAATGAGTAAATCGCCCCCGAAATCTTGTTCGGTATAGTTATGAATCAGTGGAAAATAAAATTCATGCTGATAGTAAATCAGTAGCGGCTTATCGTTAGCGATGATTTCGGCAAACAGGGTGACAAAAAAAAGGAATAGGAAAAGCCATAATGACCAGACCCCGCGACGATTGGCTAAAAAAAGGCGTAAACGACGTTGATTAAGCGGAGACAGTTTAATGAGTGTCATTGTGAGGAGTGACCTTGTTTGACAGGGAAACAACGCTAAACAATGGGGCAATGGCTACACCCAATTATCCCCCGTTTTAGCGCGTGGGTTTGTGAAATAATGCAAAGGCAGTGCCGTTGTTAGGCTAACTATTTGTATTTGTCAATAATTGAATGGTGATTCTGTTGCTGAATTTATACTGAAAATGTTTTGTGTCGTTGGTAATGGCGTTGCCAAAAAGCCCGCACTTTAATGGATAGACGTGCGCCATTAATCAGGCAAAAAAGACAACTGAAAATAATCAATGGGTTAAATATTGCTTGTGTCAACATAACGGCTAATAGGATTGCACCGAGAAAACTGGCAGTGATGGCAAGAATATGAGCAAATGCAACGGTTAGCTGTAAGAACATAGTGAAACACCTAAAAAATATTAAATAAATAACTATCCATTGCCTGCGCTAAAAAGTATTGTTTTATGTCTCTGCTTTTTTATTCCGACTCTCTTTCGTCATGCCCTTACTGTCTTAAACAGCAAGGGCAGGGTAGGCTTGCGTTAAAATTGCATTCCTGGGGGTAGTTTGCCTTTTAGCCCTTTTAACATACCCATCATGCCACCTTTTTTCGCCAAGGTTTTCATCATTTTCTGCATTTGGGTGAATTGTTTTAAGAGACGGTTGACATCTTGGATTTGTGTTCCTGAGCCTTTAGCAATGCGGTCTTTACGTGAGCCTTTGACCAGTAATGGGAAACGCCGTTCTTGTGGGGTCATGGAGTTAATAATCGCCTCCATTCTAATAAATTCTTTGTCATTTACCTGACTTTTAACATTAACAGGAATTTGTCCCATTCCAGGTAATTTATCCATCATACTGGCGATTCCGCCCATATTGCGCATTTGTACTAATTGGTCGCGGAAATCTTCTAAATCAAAGCCTTTTCCGCCTTTTTTTAACTTACTAACCAGTTTTTCCGCCTGATCTTTATCAACTTTGCGTTCGACTTCTTCAATCAGACTTAAGACATCGCCTTGCCCGATGATACGAGAGGCGATACGGTCAGGATAAAATGGTTCTAAAGCGGCTGTTTTTTCGCCTGCCCCAATAAATTTAATCGGTTTACCCGTGATATAGCGCACAGATAATGCCGCGCCACCCCGTGCATCACCGTCAGTTTTAGTCAGCACGACTCCTGTTAAGGGTAAGGCATCGTTAAAAGCTTTTGCCGTATTTGCTGCATCTTGCCCTGTCATGCTGTCAACCACAAATAAGGTTTCTGTTGGTTTGACTGCTGCATGTAAGGCTTTAATTTCTCCCATCATTTGCTCATCGACATGTAACCGTCCTGCGGTGTCAATGAGTAAAACTTCTGCGCCTTGTTTACGGGCTTGGGCAATGGCGGCTTGGGCGATGTCGACGGGCTTTTGTGAAACATCGCTGGGAAAAAACAGCGCGTCCACGTCATTGGCTAAACGCTCTAATTGTTGAATAGCGGCAGGGCGATATATGTCGCAACTGACAACCATCACTTTTTTCTTTTGCCGTTCATTAAGCCAACGGGCTAATTTTGCAACGGTCGTTGTTTTTCCTGCCCCTTGTAATCCTGCCATGAGGATAACAACGGGTGGTACAGCTCTTAAATTTAATTCTTCACTTTCCCCCATTAAAGCAATTAATTCATCGCGCACGACCCGAATTAAGGCTTGTCCGGGGGTTAAGCTACCAATAACTTCTTGTCCAATTGCCCGCTCTTGTACGCGCTCAATAAATGCTTTAGCAACGGGTAAGGCAACATCTGCCTCTAAAAAAGCCATCCGTACATCACGTAATGATTCTTTTATATTTTTTTCTGTTAAACGTCCTTGCCCTTGTAAGTTCTTAAGGGTTTTGCCTAAACGTTCGGTTAAATTGTCAAACATATTTTTATGACCTTATGGGGTGAAAACGCATTTAGGTGTTAATTATGTGCTTTTATCAAGTTTTTTCAAAGTGACAGACCGCTTCTGTCTATAAGGTTGATTCCCATGTTTGTAATAAGCGTTCTAATTCACCTAAATTGGTAATAATGGCATGTGGTTGATATTTTCCTGAGGGGGTTTTATAAATGCGATTTAGCCAGACAGCTTTCATCCCCACAGCAAGCGCGCCTGCAACGTCGCAATCTTCATCATCACCAACATGGACAACCTCTTCAGGTCGTGCGCTGGCTCGCTGACAAGCCGCTTCAAATAATGCTGGATGGGGTTTTGCTGCGTTTACATCGCTTGCCATCAGGGAAAAGCTCATAATATCGCCTAAACCAACACGGTTAATATCTGCGCTACCGTTGGTTAATGTGCCTAGAATATAGCGTTTTTGTAAGCGTTTTAGGACGGGGAGCACATCGGGATAAAAAGTGACTTGATGGCGGGCCTGTTGAAAAATTTCAAAGGCTGGTTCGGCTATTTCAGCTTTATAGCCAGCTTCGACGGCAGCTTGTGCTAACCCCATTTTTCGTAATAACCCTAAATTATTTAATAATTCGGGTTGTTCTTCTAATAATCGTTGTCGACGCTTTGCTAATTCGTTCACACTAAATTGCTTAGGAATTTTTGGATAATGTTGTCGTAACCAATCGAACAAGGCTTTTTCTGCTTGTTTAATCACAGGGTCTATTGACCATAAAGTATTGTCTAAATCAAAACAAATCGCACGGATAGGCATAAGTCATTTAATATATTATCAATCAGTTAAAAAATGATGCGTATCAAGATTGCGGAATACCAGTTTTTTAACAAAAATACAAAATTTCGCAACTTGATAAAACAATCGTCTATTAATATTGTAGCGAAGGAATCTGTTTTGAGCGTGCTACCCTATATTTTACCTAACCGCTGTTAAATTTATCTAAGACATACCAGAATGTTAAGAGAAGCTATTCAATTAGACGCTTATCGTTATCCTATTCGGACAGTTGCCAGTTTAACGGGCGTTAATCCGATTACCTTGCGTGCATGGGAACGACGGTATGGATTAATTACCCCTTATCGAACGGATAAAGGTCATCGGCTGTATTCGCAACAAGATATTGACTTGATTTGTCGCATTGTTGATTTATTAGACTCAGGTATTCCTATCAGTCAAATGAAACAAGCATTACAGCAACGCTTGCAACAGGGTACAGAAGTGAGGGTCGAATCTGTTTGGGGGCATTATTTGCAACATATGCTTGTCGCAATCAGTCGCTTAGATGAATCCTGTTTAGATGCTACCTATAACGAAGTATTAGCTTTATACCCCATTGATATTGTGACGCGAGATTTAATCCTTCCGTTAATGCAATTATTAGGAAATCGGTGGGATACAGCAGAAGGGTGTATTGCGGAAGAACATTTCTTCTCGGTTTATATTCGTAACAAGTTAGGTGCACGTTTTCACCATCGTTTAGGCATGACAAATGGAACTCGCTTACTCTGTGCCTGTGCTGAAGGGGAATGTCATGAAATCGGTTTACTGCTTTTCGCCCTTACTGCACATACAGAGGGATTTGAAACGGTTATTCTTGGTGCAAATCTGCCTTTAAGTGAACTTCCCATTGCGGTTAAACGCTCACGCAGTCACGCCATTGTATTATCTAGCCATGCAAATACATTACGACCGCTGTTAAAACATAACTTACCCCTGCTCATTCAAAAAGTACAAATTCCTGTCTGGATTGGGGGAGAAGCCTCTAGTATCTATCATGATGAAATTCGCCAAATAGGTGCAATGCCATTAGGTGAAGATTTCGCCCAAGGGGTTAAATACATTCAACAGCATTTTCAATTACATCTTTCTTAATACACGGCTACGTTACTATCCAATTTCTCCTCTCATGATAAAACTGCCTAATCGCCTCATATTGGTACAAATCTTGTTTATATTAGGCGTTACTCCGACAAGGGCTGTCGATTACTCATTGATAAACAAACTTATTAAATAATAATTACTCTTTTTATGTGGTTTAAACTGGAGGGTTTACGTTTAAGCGCATAAAATATTTTGTTTCGTGTTAAAGCTTTTAGTCATTATCTCAAGGAAGCCAAATGTCACTTATTACAAAAATCCACGCACGCGAAATTATTGATTCAAGAGGGAATCCAACGGTTGAATGTGATGTTATCACCACATCAGGCGTATTAGGACGCGCTGCTGTTCCATCAGGTGCATCAACGGGTTCACGGGAAGCCTTAGAATTGCGCGACGGCGATAAAAGCCGCTATCTCGGTAAAGGGGTTTTAAAAGCCGTTGCCCACATCAACACCGAAATCAATAACGCGCTGGTTGGGATGCCTGTGGACAAACAAACCGCAATTGACCACACCATGCTAACCCTAGACGGCACACCGAATAAAGGTCGTTTAGGCGCGAATGCCCTGCTAGGCGTTTCTATGGCGGTTGCTAAAGCCGCCGCCTTAGAGCACAAACTCCCCTTATACCGCTATCTAGGCGGTAGTGGCACGATGCAAATGCCCGTCCCCATGATGAACATCATCAACGGTGGCGCACATGCTGATAATAATGTCGACATGCAAGAATTTATGATTCTGCCCATTGGCGCGAGCTCCTTACGCGAAGCCTTACGCTATGGGGCAGAAGTGTTTCACGCCTTAAAGAGCGTATTAAAAGCCCGTGGCTTAAATACCGCTGTTGGTGATGAAGGCGGTTTTGCACCTGATTTACCCTCTAATGAATCTGCCATTGAAATCATTTTAGAAGCGATTAACAAAGCCGGTTTTAAAGCAGGGCAAGACATTTGGTTAGGCTTAGACGTTGCTAGCTCCGAATTCTACAAAAATGGCAAATACGACCTTGCTTCTGAAAAGAAACAATTAGACTCTGCCCAATTTGTCGACTATTTAGCCAAATGGGTCGACCAATATCCTATTTTAACCATTGAAGATGGCATGGACGAAAGCGACTGGGCTGGCTGGAAAATTTTAACAGAACGCTTAGGCAAAAAAGTCCAACTCGTTGGCGATGACTTATTTGTCACCAACACCGCAATTTTACAAGAAGGGATTCAAAAAGGGATTGCAAACTCGATTCTGATTAAACTCAATCAAATCGGCACAGTAACGGAAACCCTTGCCGCGATTGAAATGGCAAAACGCGCCCGTTATACCGCTGTTATTTCCCACCGTTCAGGCGAAACCGAAGACAGCACTATTGCCGATTTAGCCGTTGCAACCTCTTCAGGACAAATTAAAACAGGTTCAATGTCACGCTCTGATCGTATCGCTAAATACAATCAACTGATTCGGATTGAAGAAGAGTTAGGCTTACAAGCCACTTATGCAGGTAAATCTGCATTTTATAACTTGTTTTAATCTAAACATTAAAACAAAGACCTGCTAGGTTTTCAAAACCTAGTAGGTCTGTCGGAACATGCGAAAAGATTAAAACATCGTCTGAATCAGAATTTTCAGAATTAACAGAATTAACAGAATTAACAGAATTTAAACCCTAAAACCAAAAAGTCAGGTGAATTACGCTTTTTAATTCTGCTAATTCTGTGAATTCTGATTCAGACAAGCTGTTATCTTTTTAAAAACTCGCAGAACTTAGATTAGGATTAAAAACACTTAACTCGTTTTATCCACGATAAAAACTCCAATTTAAACAAATAACGATGTCATATTGTTGACACACTGGACTGTCATGATACCCGCCCGATAAAGACTGTAGCCATGAAAGGGTCAGCACCGTGACACCGCCAACTAAACATTATCGAGCAATCTGGTTATCAGATATTCATCTCGGCACGCGGGGATGTAAAGCGGATTTCCTCCTTGATTTTTTAAAAAATCATGAATCGGAATACCTCTATTTAGTCGGCGATATTATCGACGGCTGGCGATTAAAAAAATCTTGGTATTGGTCACAATCTCATAATGATGTGATTCAAAAAGTCTTGAGAAAAGCCCGTAAAGGGACAAAAGTCTTTTTTATCCCTGGTAATCATGACGAAGCCGCTCGCCAATTTTTAAATATTACCTTTGGCGATATTCATGTCGTGGATGAAATGATACACACTACCGCCGATGGGCGACGCTTATTAGTCATTCATGGCGACCAATTTGATGGCGTGATTCAATATGCCCGTTGGTTAGCCTTATTAGGCGATTGGGCTTATGAAATGGTTTTAAGCCTGAATCATTTTTATAATCTTTGTCGGCGTAAATTAGGTTATCCCTATTGGTCTTTATCCGCTTATTTAAAACATAAAGTTAAAAATGCGGTGAATTTTATTACAGCCTTTGAACAAGTGTTAGCCGAAGAAGCACGGCGGCGCGAATTAGACGGCGTTGTCTGCGGTCATATTCATAAAGCTGAAATCCGCATGATTGATGATATTTTGTATTGTAATGATGGGGATTGGGTAGAAAGTTGTACCGCGTTAATTGAAGACTGGGACGGCAACTTGTTCATTATGGAATGGACAGATAACCATCAACCTCCACACCATAAGAAGCAAGTGCATGAAGATTCTGATAGTATCCGACGCGTGGTTACCTCAAATTAATGGGGTTGTGCGGACACTGCTCACCACCCGCCAGTTTTTAGAAACGATGGGGCATCAAGTGTTAATGGTCACTCCTGATTTATTTAAAACCATTCCTTGCCCAACTTATCCTGAAATTCGTTTAGCCTTACGTCCAACTAAAAAAATAGAACAATTAGTTCAAGAGTTTGACCCTGATACAATTCATATTGCCACTGAAGGACCTTTAGGGTTAGCTGCGCGTCTTTTTTGTGCGAGACAACGTAAACGTTTCACAACCTCTTTTCACACAAAATTTCCTGAGTATGTTCATGCCCGTTTTGGTATTCCAACCCGCTGGAGTTATCGCTTATTGCGTTGGTTTCATGGCTTATCGAGTCGTGTGATGGTCGCAACGCAGAGTTTACGGCAAGAGCTGGAAACACAAGGATTTCAAAATTTAGCCTTTTGGTCGAGAGGAGTGGACATTCATTTATTCCGCCCACAGGCAAAAGATTTTTTAAACGATGTTCGTCCTATCTCTCTTTATGTGGGACGAGTAGCAGTAGAAAAAAATATTGAAGCGTTTTTAAAATTGAAATTAGCAGGGACAAAATACGTTGTTGGGCATGGCCCTCAGTTAGATTTATTAAAACAGCAATATCCCGATGTGCGTTTTGTGGGCGCGAAAACGGGGGAAGAATTATCACGTTATTATGCGGCGGCGGATGTGTTTGTATTTCCAAGCCGTACCGATACCTTTGGATTGGTTTTATTAGAATCTTTAGCATCGGGCACGCCTGTTGCCGCGTACCCTGTGCCAGGCCCTTTAGATGTGATTGGAGAGTCGGGGGCTGGGTGTTTGGATGAAAATTTAGAATTGGCGGTACAACGCGCTTTAACAATTCCCGCAGAACGTTGTCGTTATCACGCAGAGCAGTATTCATGGCAAGTTTGTACCCAACAATTTTTAGAAAACTTGTGCCCTATTAAGAAAATATCTTAAATAAACGGTTATTCACTTATTTTGCAATATTCAAGCGGGTAGGCATACGAATCGTGAAAATACTACCGCGCCCAAGTTGGCTAGTGACTTGAATATGCCCGCCCATCATTTCTGCAAACCGTTTAGTAATCGCTAAGCCTAAGCCTGTTCCGCCATATTTACGGGTTGTTGAACTATCAGCTTGTGTAAAGGGTTGAAACAGTTTACCGACTTGCTCTTCAGTCATCCCAATGCCTTGGTCAGACACTTTAAAAATAACCCATTCTTTTGCTTCATTATCTAAAGTACGTGTAACACTTAAAACAATTTTACCTTTATCAGTAAATTTTGCCGCATTACTTAATAGATTTAATAACATTTGCCGAACTTTGGTTAAATCTGCGTAAATTTCACCTAAGTCTTGTGGATGCTGTTCAACCGACAACATATTTTCCTTGTGTTGTACAATCGGCAATACTGTTTCTGTGACATCTTGAATCACTGCGCTGAGGTTAAAAGATTCATTATGTACATCCATTTTCCCCGCTTCGATTTTGGTAATATCTAAGACATCATTAATTAATCCTAATAAATGCTTGCCCGCGCCTTGAATTCTTTGTAAATCAGGTAATAACTCATCATAACCCAAATCTGCAATGTCTTCCTGTAACATCTCGCTATAGCCGATAATAGCGTTTAAAGGCGTGCGCAATTCGTGGCTCATATTCGCTAAGAAAGAAGATTTTGCACGGCTAGCTTGTTCGGCGACATCTCGAGAATGTCTTAGCTCTGCCTCAATTTTGGTGCGCTCGTAAATTTCTCGCTGTAAATGAATATTTTTTTCGGCGAGTTCTTGCGTGCGGCGGGTAACCTCGCTTTCTAATGAATCGCGTGCTTTAGTCAATTGCCGTTCAAAGGCATCGGCATGTTCTGTGGTGGTGACTAATAATAATTCTAAGTCGGCTTTTTCCTGTTCTAAATCGCTGATACGACGACGTAACCGTTCGATTTCGTCGGTAGTTGGATCGTTTTTGGCAGTGTCATCGAGCAGCATATCAGGTCGTTTTATTGGTAAAAAAGAGGATGGTATTACAGAGAGAGGTGGTGTAGAAAGCCTATTCATAATAATAACCGTCTTATTGTCTGTCTCAAAACAAAATCTGCTTTTTTGTAGAAGCTTAATACAACTGTATGACAATTTATCAACGTTTTTTAAGTCAATTAATTATCAAATATGGTAAAAGACCTTAATTTACGTTTTACATCCAAAATAAGGGGATTTTTTATGTTACGTTGGTTGCACGAGTTACCATGGTTTTTTATTATCTTTTTCTGCCTAACCTTAGGACTTGCACCATTTACCCCACAACCCCATCTTTTTGAAAAGCTAACGATGTTATGGCAAGGGACATTGAGCAGACCTATCGATATCTTTGATTTATTCCTACACGCAACCCCATTTCTACTAGCATTTTTAAAACTATATATCCTATGGTTCATGAAATTTGAGCCTATGACAAGTGCTACAAGCTCATCGGAAACAACAGAACAGAAGTAAATGCGTGACTTTTTAATTAAATTTTTTTTATATCTCTTTGCTTTTCTTCCTTTGAGCAAAGTACATGCCATTGCTTCTTACATTGGGCGGATATTGGTTTATTTTCCTAATTCGCCCATTGCGTATATTACCCGTAAAAATATTACTGTCTGTTATCCTCACCTTTCACCGCAAGCACAACAGCAGTTAATTAAAGCCAGTTTAATTGAAACTTGTAAAACTTTTAGTGAGTTAGGCGCAGTATGGCTTTGGTCGCCACGACGTGTCATGTCATTAGTCCGTCAAGTCAGCGGTGAAGGGTATTTAAAACAAGCGATTCAACAAGGACGAGGTGTAATTTTATTGACACCACATTTAGGTTCGTGGGAAATGGCAGGGCTTTATGCATCAGCACATTATGAAATTACTAGCTTATATCGTCCCCCGAAAAGAACAGGGTTAAGTGATTTAATTAAACGCGGACGAGAACGCATTGGAGCGCGTCTTGTTCCTACTGACCAAGCAGGGATTAGAGCGTTATATCAAACCCTAAAGCGCGGTGAAATTGCAGGGATTTTACCCGACCAAGTGCCACATCAAGAAGGCACAGGGGAATTTGCGCCTTTTTTTCACTGTCCTGCTTATACCATGACGTTAGTCGCACGGTTTGCCCGCAAGAACCAATCTCCCGTTATTTTTACCTACGCGGAACGTTTACCCAATGGGGAAGGATTTCACATTCATTTTTTGCCCGCGCCTGATGATATTGATTCTGATGATATTCAATTAGCAGTGAGTGCCTTAAATCAAGGGATAGAAAATTGTATTCAACACTGTCCTAGTCAATATCAATGGAGTTATAAACGCTTTAAACGCTTACCGAATGGACAAGCCTGTATTTATTAAAATCTGCATTTATCTGGTTTGTATTTAAACCTTATTAAAATACACTAGACTTAAAATTTATCGATAAACTGATGTGATGTTAAAAAGATGACAACTGAATACCGTGAGATTATTTATGATGGTTTGTGGCGCAATAACACCAGTTTTGTACAGTTATTGGGCTTATGCCCGCTACTGGCGACCACAGGGACATTAGTGAATGGCTTAGGCTTAGGCATTGCGACGACACTCATTTTAATCGTGACCAATGCAAGCGTGTCTTTAATTCGCCATATTGTGCCGAATGAGGTACGCATCCCGATTTTTGTGTTAATTATTGCCGCTGTTGTAACCGCTGTCGAACTATTGATGAAAGCCTTTTACTATGATTTATATATGGTTTTAGGCATATTTATCCCTTTAATTGTGACTAACTGCTTTGTCATTGGACGGGCGGAGGCGTTTGCCTCGCGTCATGCGATTGATAAATCTATGTTAGATGGTTTAATGATGGGGTTAGGGTTTACGCTGGCATTAAGTTTATTAGGGGGTTTACGAGAATTATTAGGACATGGGACGCTATTCGCACAAGCAGAAATCATGTTCGGCGAATGGGGACGAGCGATGACCATTACCGTTTTTGAACATTACAAAGGCTTTCTCATTGCAATTTTACCGCCTGGTGCATTTTTTGGGTTAGCGTTACTAATTGTTTTAAAAAATATGATAGACCAACGTTTAAGCAAAAAAGTGGTTAAGCCTGTAGTCGTGAACGCGCCAACGGTACAACAATCAAT
This sequence comes from Beggiatoa alba B18LD, assembly GCF_000245015.1. Lineage (NCBI taxonomy): Bacteria > Pseudomonadati > Pseudomonadota > Gammaproteobacteria > Thiotrichales > Thiotrichaceae > Beggiatoa > Beggiatoa alba. The sequence goes on from NZ_JH600070.1 coordinate 2,213,053, forward strand.
TTAACCTGAGTTTTGCGAGATTTTTGTTTAAGGATTTTTAATCCTGCTAATCCTGATTCAGACAATAAAAAAGCCTCAGTATCAACATACTGAGGCTTTTTTATTTCTATTGTCTTCAATAAACCGCCTGCTTTGGCGAATCAGCTGTAACCATTGCCCAACAATACAAATCGCTTACGGATATGTTTCAACCGCCTGCTTTGGCGAATCAGCTGTAACCAACGGTCGAAATTTCTCCAGCGGTAGTTGAGGAGTTTCAACCGCCTGCTTTGGCGAATCAGCTGTAACCCCGACGGTCAAAATAATCGCATATCTTTCACTTGCTTGCAAGCCAAAATTTTCACGAAAAATTGCCCGAAAAAGTAGAACTCTTTTGCATATTTCTTGCATAAGAAAATATTTAATTAAATCAATAAAATATAGATATCGTTTTTCAAAAAAACTGCCCATTTTACAACCCTCGAAAAGTAGAACTCTCTTCTTGATTTTAAAGGACTATTTAATTATTCTCGTTTATTCTTACGAGATGAATAACTCGATATTGATACAACTTCATTTAAAAAACAGCAAAACGATTACCTATCAACTGATTTGTTCATAAACAAAATTCCCCCTAGTTACAGGGGGAATATCTTTTCTCATCCAGCACTAACCCATAGATTGATATTGAAAATTTTAATTTTCCGCCGTAAAGCCAATATCACTATTTTCTTCAGAACCCCCTTTTTGCCCATCTGCCCCAAATGAGTAGAGAGTAAACGGATTGCCACTTGCGCTTTTAGTATTGCTGTATTGATAAGGACGATTCCAAGGGTCAACAGGAACAGCACCATCAATATAAGGACCTTTCCACAAGGATTTAATCACTTGGTCTTGTGGCGTGCTCGTCAATAATGCAAGCCCTTCCTCAGTCGTGGGATAACGTCCAATGTCTAAACGCATGGTGTCTAATGAACCTTTAAGCATCTTAATTTGCGTATCAGTGGTTTTAATTTTCGCAGTTTCTGCTTGTCCCATTAACCGAGGGCCAACAAGTCCTGCTAATAAACCAATGATAACCAGTACAACCAGCATTTCTAATAAGGTAAAACCTGTTTGTTTTTGCATACTTTATAACCTATTTCGTTTAATAAAAATTGTTTTAATTATAGCATGTTATGCGCCTAAGCATCATGACGAATTTGTCATATTATTCAGTCTGTACGCCTCTGCAACAGCGGTAAACTCAACAAGGCAAGCATCGCAATAATAAGCGGATAATGATAAAGCGGTGTGCGTTGAATATATACCCGACTTTCTGCTGTACTGCGCTGTAGATAGCTATCAATATCAATATAAACCTTGTTTAAGGCGTGCAAATCGCTAGCGGGATAATAACGACCTTGCGTTGTATCTGCGATGTTTTGCAACGATTGTGCGTTAAAACCACTATTGCCCGTATTTTCCTGACTGCCTACCCCTATCGTATAAATATGAATACCATATTGTTTTGCTAAAGTTGCGGCTTGCTCAGGTTGTAACACCCCTGCATTATTATCCCCATCGGTTAATAAAATTAAAATTCTTGATTTTTCAGGACGTTCACGTAATTTTTTCACCGCTAAACCAATCGCGTCACCGATAGCGGTATCTCGCCCTGCTATGCCGATTTCTGCGCGTTCTAACATATTAATTACGGCGAGATTATCCAGCGTTAAAGGTGCTTGCAAATAGGCGTGATTAGCAAAAAGAATTAGACCAATTCGGTCGCCGATACGTTTTTCAATAAAAGGCGTTAAAACAGATTTCACCGCTTGCAAACGATTAACCCGTTCCCCTGTTGGTAGAAAAAAATCAGCATTATCCATAGAGCCTGATAAATCGACCGCTAGCATTAAATCATAACCTTCTTGTTTAATAACGGTTTGTTGTTCAATCCATTGAGGCTGCATTACAGCAAATACTAATCCTATCCATATCAACCACAATGCCACACATTGCCCTCGATAAGATTTCGATAAAGGCGTTATTGTCCCCTGTTGAAAAGCTTGTTGTGCACGCTGGATAGTAATAAGTCTTAAATGCGGGGGATTTATCTGATTAGCTTGATTTCGTTTAACTTTCCAAAAACGATTAATCAAGTAAGGTAAGGGCAGTAAAACAGCAAACCAAACCCATTGAAAAGTAAACATGTTAAACCTCAATCCACGCGCCGACTGCGTGATAAATTGCGGTGATTTCGCTCTTATATTCAAGCAATTGTTGGCATTGTTCAGGGGATGCGTATAACTGCGACTGCAAAAGATTGCCATCCGTTTGCCAATTAAACCCTTTTGGGTCATGTATCGTCAGCCATACGAGCCATGCTTGACCCGTTAAACCAGCACATTCCGCCCGCCCATAACGTTGGATAGCAACGCGCTTTAATAAAATGTTGAGCGTTTGCAAATTCGTCTGTAATTGTTGCGGATTATTTACGGTGAGTGGATTGAGTTGTTGCCATATTTGATAAGCAGACCATTGCCAACGCTGGTGTTGTCGATAACGGCGTATCATGCGATAAATCAAGATAAAACAAATAATAGCAATAAGGCTTAAAACAATAAGCCAACCATTTGCCAGCGGAAACCATGAAATTTCGCTGAGTCCGCGTATATCGCGTAATTCGTCCATATCGCGCCTTGAGATGGTTTAACAGGGTTATTTTATTTATAGAGAAGGGATTAAAACCCGTAAACGGCGATGATGAATTTTAAAATGTAAAGGCGGTTTCATTTTATACACTTCGCCATCTACCGCGAGTTTTAAATAAGTCCGACGACTTTCTACATAAAAATCAGATGTTGTAATATTGGCTAATTCAGGAACTTGTTTTAATGGTTTACCAAATAAGGCTTGAATTGCCATTTTAAGCAAGGTAAAGCGACTAATTCTGTGAGTATATAAAACACTTAATAAGCCATCATTTAAAGCAATTCGCTTCGGAAACGCTAAAAATTCGCTTTCATAACTATTATTTCCAACCAATAAAAAAGGCGTTACGATGATTTGCTGTTGCTTATCAGACGTGATTTTCAAGCGTAATTTGGGCGGTCGCCACACGGTTTTAAACAGCGCAATACTCACGGCAACGGCTTTGCTCCAGCCCCAGCGACGGCGATATTGTTCCCGAATTTCAATCGCTCGCGGATGAATACCGATAGACGATTTATTTAAAAATAAATGTCCATTAATTTCCCCTACATCAATGCTTTGTGCTTCTGCTTTTGCTAAAACAAGCAAAGCTTGTTCAATATCCAGTGGAATGCCTAATTCTCGTGCAAATTGGTTAAATGTGCCTAACGGTAGTACACCAAAAATAATGGATGTTCCTGCGAGTAAATTAACGGCTGTGTTTAATGTTCCATCGCCCCCACCAACGATAATCCGCTCAAAATCGGCATTGATTAAACGGGTTAATATTGTTTTTAACCATTTGGGTTTAATTACGAAAATTCGCGCATTTAACCCTGCTGCATGTGCCCAACGGTGTAATTTTTTCGCTTGGTCTATGGGCGATTTTCCCAGCATACTGCCTGCATAGCGATTGATAATAATAGCGGTTTTCATGGTTTAAGTGACGTGTAAAAAAAGGGGCGTATTTTCAGTTCCGCGTGTTCCGACAGACCTACTAGGTCTGTTTTTTGTCTGAATCAGAATTCACAGAATTTTCAGAATTAGCAGAATTAAAAACAATTAAAAATAATTAAAAATAATTAAAAATATAGTTTTTTATTCTTTTAATTTTCTTGTCTTTTTAATTCTGGAAATTCTGTTAATTCTGAAAATTCTGATTCAGACAATATTTTAATCTTGCCGATTAAAGTAAGGTCAAACAGACCTACTAGGTTTTCAAAACCTAGTAGGTCTTTTTTTTGTCTGAATCAGAATTCACAGAATTTTCAGAATTAGCAGAATTAAAAACAATTAAAAATATAATTTTTTATTCTTTTAATTTTCTTGTCTTTTTAATTCTGAAAATTCTGATTCAGACAAGCTGTTGTCTTTTTAAAATCTCGTAGAACTCAATTTATATAATTGATTAATTTCCATAAAAAAAGGCGATTCATGGTAGAAACGCCTTTTTTATGAGTGAGTTTTATCAATCACTTATTCATCAAATGGACTGCATCCATGAACGGCAACATTTTTCAGTAATTCATCTTGTTGAAAAACCTTAATGCTTGGCGGTTCATATAAGGGACGGTCGTCGACGGTTTCTTCTGTCGGTTTAGGTTGTTGCGTGTCGTTCATAAGCCTTGCCTCTATTCAATCGTTAAATGTTGTATTTCGCTATAAGCCTGATTGCCCACTTCATCTTGTCCAACCACACGCCAAATGAGATTAGTCGGTTTTGGTAACTGTTCGACCAGTGTTTGCCAGTCGTTGAATGGGGGCGTAAATGTGCTGGTTGCTGGAAGTTCGTAAACGGTTTGTCCATTATCAACAGAGTATTGTAGCTTGAATCCTGTGTAACTCTCTGTTGTCCATGCTAAAGTAGGCGATTGGGTTTTATCCGCCGTGCTGTTATCGGCGGGGCTTAGGATGGTAATGGCGTTAGGCATGGCGGTGATAGGTTCATGAAATGTGCTCACGCCGTGCAAATCGATATCTTCCAATTTGTAGTAGTAGCGTTGTCCTACAATCGTGGTGTTATCGGTAAAGCCATAAGCACTGCCGACACCATCCGCAGGAATCAAGGCACTGGTTAGGCGTTGATATGTGCCGTCTTTGCTGTCACTGCGCCAAATATGAAAGCCTGCATTGTCTAGCTCAAACGCGGTTTTCCATGTGAGCTTTACGCTGTCGGGCAAGCTGATGGCGTTGAAACTGGAGAGGGTGACGAGGAGGTCACCGCCAGCTCCACCCGCGCCGCCTGAAGGGTTTTGGTTTTCTTGGGTAGAGCAGAGGACGCAAGAGTTCAATGTAGTCGATGTGAAAGTGACACTATTAAAAATAATAATACCATTGGGATTTGCACCACCGACAAAATTAGCACTGGCAACGGTGGACGCACCTGCATTAAAGTTAGTATTTGTAAAATAGTCAGTGTTGTTTGTTCCAGCTGGTGCAACGTTACTACATACTAATTTATAGACATTGGGAATGAAAAAATGGGGAATAGGAAAGCCACCAAAACTACTGAAAGTCAAGGTTGCATTTGAGCAATTGGTTGTATTATCAAATGTCCAATATTGTCTTGTGCAAGCAACTCCAGCAGGTAAATTCGTTGTTAAAACTGCAGTTGTTGTCCCACCACCAATTGCAGTATTAGTCACGGTACAAGTTCCCCCGTCAGTCTGTAACTCCACTGCTAACGCATCAAACTGCACACCAGCAGTTAATCCCAGCGTGAAAAATAGCGGTAAAGCCTGTTTTAAACGTTCTTGCATGTTAAATAAACTCCCTAAAAATTTATGGTAATTGGATATGCAAACTCGGTTCACCAAATAAGGTATAAATTTCTAAATTATCGATAGAAACCCCATAAGTGGTCACGGCTTCTATTTTCGCACTGGTTACTAACGCACCTAGCTCAGTTTGCTGATTCACAAAAAGATTTTTAAACAACTCTTCTGACATCGCTGCGTGTTCAATGCTTGCCCCTAACCCTGTTGGTGCTAAAACAGCAATAGCCCCTTTGTTTGCTGTGTTTAATAAGGCTTCTGCGAGTGGGTTTTCAGTCGCTCGATAATTTGCAAATCGCCCATTAATACAACTTAGTATAACAGCAAATGTTAAGCGGTCTTGATTGGTTAAGGAAGCCACATCTGATGATTCGAACATGAATTCGCCTGCCCAGTTTTCTACGCCACCATGTCCATTATAACTGGTGACTAATGCGCCCTCATTTAAATATTTGATAATATCCGCTTTTGCTAATGAACCACTGTCATTGTAAGCATTTAAATAAACGCTGTGAGCAATTTGATTGGGAATTCGATAAGTAATGAGATAGTTAGAAACGGCTTCAAATTCGGTTTCATTATCTGCAACAAATAAGACATTTTTTTGCCAATTATCCGTTGTTGTGCTGGGTTGGGTGTAGGCGATAATTTTATCGGTGACTGCCTCAACTTGTGCTTGTGTACGCACAGGTATTCGTCCTGCGATTAAATCAGGCAGTTGGTCATCACCGCTAACACTCACAAACCAGTTATCGGAGGCGGTATCGCCTAAACGAGGAGTTTTTAAAATATAAGTAGGTACATAATTAATGCCACCTGCTAAACGGTTTAAATAATCCTGATTCGCATCGCCAATAAATAGCACGTAAGCGGGGCGCGGGCTTTGGTAATGCTGATAAGCGTAACTGATAAAGTCTTTAATTGCTTGTGGATTCATGACACCATTGTTGAAATCGTCATAAATATCTTGCGTCGTTGTACTTAATACTTGATGACCTTGTGTTTTTAAGTGATTCACTAAACGACTCACATCAAAACTTTCATGATAAATGACAAGATAATCCGCTTGTTGACACGGAGATTTTAACGGCGGGTCGTTGGGGATTTCTAAGTGCATGGCAGTCGGTTGATGGAGTAAAGCGACATCTAAGCCTAAGGCAAGCCATTTTTTAGCTGTGCTGAGGGTATCACCGAATAATAAGCTGTAAGTGCCATTGGTTTGGCGGGTGATTTGGGTATTAATATAAGGCTTTACATTATCAGGGTCGGTAATATCAACTAAAACGATAAAATCTGAGGTAAAGCCGTTGAGTTGGATGTTTATTTGCCCTGTTTCAGCCGTTGTAAAGGTCAGTTGATTATTTTCAGCGGTATAACTTGCGGTGTAATCCACTTCTAAGGCATCAACATAGAGTTCATCAACACTTGCGCCTGTTTTGCCTAAAGACGATAAAGTAATGGTATTTCTACCTTGAATCAGTTTATCTTGTGTAACTTCAATTTGATGGACAAAAGTCTCTTGTTCATCCCAATACGCATCTTGAATATTATCTTGATTTAAAAAGACTAAGGTATGATGGTCAGGTGTGTAGTAAACATCGCCCGCCCGCCCTTGTAAATAAACACGCAAGTTAGCAGTTTCAGTCGCTTCTTTGATTAGATTGGATAAAGTTACGGGCATCGCTTGTGAACCACCTGCGATTAAACGCGCCCAAAACCAGCCATTACTATCTTCTGTCGGCACTGCTCCCCAATATTCTTTATCCTCTTCGACCCGTTTACTCGCGCGAAATTGCGTTAATGGGGTTAAATCAGCGTGAGGCGTGCCATCTGCAAGACTCATGCGGGTTGTGCCATCAAATTTTAGGGTTAAATCATAAACATTAGTGCGGGTATATTCGCCTGTCATGGCTTGTGCGTAGAAAAAAATCGCGTCGCTATCGTTAAATACGCCATCCTCTTCCCCTAAAACATACAAGGGAATAGCTTGCCCCTGTAAACTCATTTCTATCCATCGCGGGTCAAATTGACTGATATCTAAACCGATTTTAAGAAAATCTTGTTTCGTTAAAAAATAAATCCCGTCTTTTTCTAGCATTAGCTGCAAGCGAATATTGCCTGCGGGGCAAGTTGTGCTTGTGGTCAATGCCCGCGTCTTGTTAGCGGATACAGTAACAGGGGAATAATTGAGCAAGGTTTGCTGTAAAACTTGATTAAAAACGGGTTGTGCTTCTGTCTCTGTTGATGACAAATTGCGTGTTGTGGGAGCGTTAAACCAGACTTTAACCGTTAATTGTTGATAAAAAGTTATTTGTTGCGCGTTTGCATCGTATAAAACGGGGTTAAAAATCACTTGCGTGATGGATTGCTCACGAATTTTTCCTGTTATTCCAAACTTAACGGGAGTTTGTGGTAAACCGTTTGTATCCGTGATAGCTAAACGGGCGGGCATGGTTTGTACGACACTGTCTAAAATTTCAATACGAGGCGTTGCGCCTTCTGGCGTTGCTAATAGCGTTCCGCGTAACGGGAGCGGTGCATCAGGGCGATAACTTGCGCCTGCTAATTGAACTTGGTATTGCGTTTCGCCTATCTCATCAGTGGTCGGGATAAGCTGTAAGCCATCACTGATTAACTGTAAGGTTGCAAATTGCGAATTGCTTTCAAGCAATTGAATCTCTGTTGTTGCAAAAGCCAGCGATTGAAACGATAAGAGCCAGAGGCTGATAAAAAAGCGGATGGTATTCAAATGAAACACTCACTCAGTTACGTTATGAATAAATAGGTATTTGCACTAATCAACGGGTTGATGATTGATAATCTTATTCTATTTATAACAAACTTTTGGATTGAGGAATAAATCAATAAAGTCTTAGTTTAAATTGTACTAATATAGACTATACTATAGTCAACTTTTAAACAGGTCGTTTATTACGTTTCTATCGTTGATGTTTTAGCATATTAGTGACTCTTTAAGGGGGTTAATCATGTTTAGTTTACGTCCTTCTCAAGAACGCGGGCACGCAAATCACGGTTGGTTAGATACCTATCACAGTTTTTCTTTTGCTGATTATTATGACCCTCAGCATATGCAATTTGGCGCATTGCGGGTGATTAATGAAGACACTGTTATTCCCGCCGCTGGCTTTCCTATGCATGGTCATAGCAATATGGAAATCGTGACTTATATTTTAGAAGGTCAATTAGCGCATCGGGATAGCATGGGCAATAGTGCGGTGATTCGTAAAGGCGAAGTACAACGCATGAGTGCAGGCACAGGGGTAAATCACAGCGAATATAATGCTTCTTCTCAAGAAAATGTGCATTTATTACAGATTTGGATTAAACCCAATCAGTTAAACCTTCCGCCAAGTTATGAGCAGAAAGCCTTTACTGTGGCAGAACAAGCAGGCGAATTTGTCCTCGTAGGTTCACCCGATGGGCGTTTTGGTTCTGTAACGATTCATCAAGATGTCTTGTTATACGCAGCACAGTTAAAGCAGGGACAAACAACCGTCATGACATTAAGCCCTAACCGTCGGATTTATTTGCACATCGCACGCGGTACGCTTGAAGCTAATGGACATGTCTTGCAAAGTGGTGACGCAATGACTATTGAAGCGGAGACAAACTTGCAATTAACTGCTATGGAACATGCTGAAGTTTTACTCTTTGATTTAGCATAACTCCAGTTTTATAAAAAAATAGAGACCTACTAGGTTTTAAAAACCTAGTAGGTCTGTCAGAACATGTGAAAAGGATTCATCAGAGAAGATTAAATATTGTCTGAATCAAGATTTTCAGGATTAACAGGATTTAAAACCCTTAAACCAAAAAACTAAGGCGAATAACGCTTTTTAATTCTGCTAATTCTGAAAATTCTGTGAATTCTGATTCAGACAAAAAAAGACCTAACAAGATTAAAACATTGTCTGAATCAGGATTTTCAGGATAACTAAGGTGAATAATGCTTTTTAATTCTGCTAATTCTGAAAATTCTGTGAATTCTGATTCAGACAAATAGCTGATATTTCATCCCGTTATCTCTACATTGAAAGGAAACCAAACATGCAACCAAATCCAGCCACAGCAAACGCACCGATTCATGAATTAATCGCACATCGTTGGAGTCCTCGGGCTTATGATTCGACAAAAATAGTCAGTCGCGAACAGATTTTAGCCTTAGTCGAAGCTGCTCGTTGGGCTCCCTCTTGCTTTGGGGATGAACCTTGGCGGTTTGTCATTTGTGATAAAAACAGCAACCCGACGGCTTGGCAACATGCGTTTGATTGTTTAGTTGAAGGTAATCAAGTATGGGTGAAAAATGCCCCCGTGATTATTTTGGCAACTGCCAGCGATAATTTTAAACACAATGGACATGCAAACCGTTGGGCAAGTTATGATACAGGTGCGGCCAGCGAAAACTTATGTTTACAAGCGGTTGCTTTAGGTTTAGTGGCACATCAAATGGGTGGTTTTGACCCTGCAAAAGCGAAAACTGTGTTTAATATTCCTGATGGCATCACCTGTATGGCAATGATTGCCGTGGGATATCAAGCAGAAGCAGACACATTAACAGGGGATATGAAAGCGCGGGAAACTGCACCCCGTCAACGGGTTGCTTTAGAAAAACAATTCTTTGATGGGACTTGGGATAAAGGGATTATTTAAACACACAGGTGGGAAAACTCACGCACACGGGGGCATTGTGATAGGGTGCGTGAGTTTAAAGCGCAAGGAGATTATTTAATCTTTGCTTCTTTATATTCAACGTGTTTACGAACAACAGGGTCAAACTTTTTGATTGACATTTTTTCAGGCATTGTCCGTTTATTTTTGGTCGTGGTGTAAAAATGACCTGTTCCAGCACTAGAAACCAGTTTAATTTTATCGCGCATAATACGCCTCGGCTCATGTTAAAAAGATTAGATTTTCATTCCGCGACTGCGTAAATCTGCTAAAACGACATCAATTCCTTGCTTATCAATCGTGCGCATGGCATTGCTGGTTAAACGTAAACGCACCCAACGGTTTTCGCTGGCTACCCAAAAACGATGGATGTGTAAGTTAGGCAGAAAACGGCGACGGCTTTTATTATTCGCGTGAGAAACTTTGTTCCCTGAAATAGGGCGTTTCCCAGTAACTTGACATACTCTAGACATGTTTAAGATTCCTTCCTGTTACTGTTAAAAACAGGGCTAAGTGAAACTTGTCTTTTTAACAGATTTTTCTTCGCTATGCAAGTCCAATTGCTCTGTAGAACGTTGTATCGAAGCCACATCAACATAACTATATAATAAATCACAAATTTTCTTATTCTGAAAATTTTTCGCCAAAATACGAATACGTTCTAAAAAGGGGGTTAAATCAGGATAGTTTTTAATTAAATCCTCGACTTCATTTAAAACCCGCTTAGTTTTTCCTGTTAACGCCAATTGATACAAATTCTCTATTAAATGCGTGGGTAGCGATAATGTTTCCGTGAGTGCGGGCAGGGTTGCAATAGACGTTGTATCTTCTTCATAAACCCATGTGAGATTAAGATTTTTTCTAATTATTTCTAATAAGTTATTAATATAGATAGGCTTACCAACAAAAACGTTACAACCTGCTGAATAACTGGCTGTTTGTATATGCTCAAATGTACTAGCAGAAATCGCAATGATTAACGTGTTTTTAAAGGCTGGCAATTCTCGCAAATGGCGGATTAATGCAAAACCATCCATTTCAGGCATCAATAAATCAACTAATATCGCATCAGGATAAACTTGCAAGGCTTTTTCTAAACCTTCTACGCCATTACTCGCTTCTGCAAGAATAAACTCTAATGGGGAAAGCAAGTTGACCAACATATATCGGTTTTCAGCCGAATCATCGATAATTAAAACTTTTTTCTTACCTTCTTGATAACCAATAATTTTTTGTGGTGAGGGGATTGCCTCTACCACCATGACTGTTTGCGTTGTTAAAGACGGTAAATGAATATCAAACCAAAATTGACTTCCAACCCCAATAGTACTACTCACTTGTAAACAACCGCCCATCATCTCAACCAATGTACGGCTAATGGTTAAGCCTAAGCCTGTCCCTTCAGCAGCATTGATTTGATGATGAATTTTGTTATCAGCCTGTTGAAAGGGTAAAAAAATCTTATCTAATTGTTCCTGAGGAATACCAATCCCCGTATCACTGATGAGAAAACGGATTTTTTGCTCGTCTGTGCTCGGTATTTCTGCGTCAGTTGTGACATAACCAACATTTAACGTGATACGCCCGCCTTGCTCTGTAAATTTAACCGCATTTCCTAATAAGTTAATTAATACTTGCCGTAAGCGTTTCTCATCTCCGCGAACAACCGTTGGTAAATGACTGCTCATGTTATAAAAAAATGCCACGCCTTTCTGTGTCGAACGCATGGAAAATAAGCTATTTAAATCATTTAAAAATTGATGAAATCGAATTTCGCCTAATTGCAGTTCAAACCGTCCCGCCTCAATCTTTGCAAGGTCTAACACATCATTGATTAGGGTCAGTAAATGCTCGCCACTTCGTTGGATAATGCTTAAACCCTCAAGTTGCTTTTGATTAAACTCATAATTTTGTTGCAATAACTGCGCATAACCTAAAATACCGTTTAATGGCGTACGCAATTCATGACTCATGCTGGCTAAAAACTGACTTTTCGCTTTATTTGCCCGTTCTGCGGATTCTTTTGCATTTTGTAAATTCATTTCGGTTTGTTTACGTTGCGTAATGTCCTCTAACATGGTTAAGAGACCGATAACTCGATGTTGCGCATCATGTAGTGGAATTTTATTAATTTCTACCCAAATTTCTTGCCCATTGGGTAAATGCAAAATATCGGTTAAATGATAAGCAGGTTGATTAGTCTGCATCACCCGTTCATCAGATTGACGTACAAGGTGCGGGTTGACTGACACGCTTAAGGGCAAATCATAATCGGTTTTTTGCAACAACTGTTCAGGCGTTTCTACGCCTACAAAATCAGCAAAATTTTGATTGCAACCTAAAAAGTGACCATGAACATCTTTCCAAGCAATATAGTGAGGAATACTATTGATAACTAAACGTAATAAATGTTCTTGTGCAAATAATTGCTTTTCAAAACGCTTATGAATTTGAGCAATTAATAAAGCACGAATTAATAATACTAAAAAAGTGGCAATGACAATGCCTAAAAAAATTAATTTCAATGTATATAAAGGATTAAATACGGCATCTTTCTCAAGTGTGCTAATAATCAGCCAATAATTTGCATCTGTGGTATTTAGAAAAAATTTATAAAAAGCAACAATCTCATTACGCTTGGCATCCCAATCAGTCATGGTTTGCAGTTTTTGCGAGTTTTTATATAACGCCAATAAAGGAAAATCGACTAATGCACTGTTATTAGTGTTTTCTGATGAACCGATACTATGTTGTGGTGTATAAAGATAATTACCTGCCGCATCAGTAATATAAATTTGCTGATTATTCAATATACGATTATTGAGCAAAGTACGCATTGCAATGTCTAATACTAAAACGCCTTTAAATTGTTGATGTGTATCATACAAAGGCGTACTTAACTGAATGCGTACAGGCGTAGATATTGGCGTGCTTGCCATATTTTGGGGAGGCTTTACAGCGGAATAAACGACTTTTCCTGCTTCTAACTGACGTGCATGATTAAATATTTCTATTTGTTCCTGTGTTAAAACAGTGTCTTTTATGGGAATTGCGACTGTTTGCCCTTTTTGAATAATAACGTCTGCAACAGGCTGACCCACAGCATTGATATATTGAAGTTGCTGATAACCCTGTTTACTGTTCAAAACGGTAATAAATAATTGTGTTAACTGCGCTAATGTTGTGGCTTCATCGATGACGGGATTTAAATTGATTAAATTTTCTAAAGGTGCAACACGAGTAAGCAATAATAAATCGCTGGAAAAATTGGCTAATTGTTTATGTAATTCATGACTGGTTCGTGTCACGTCACTATTCGCTTGTGCCAGCCCTGCACTCAATAAACTATCGTAAGCAATCCGATAACTAAAAAACATCGCAATGCCCAACGGTAATAGCATAAAGAGTAATAATGCTGAGACAAATTGATAACGACCAAAATAACGCTGAAATAACTGTTTCACGTTGCCTACCCCTCTTTTTAAGCGGTTTCCGAATTTATCCATTTAGAACACTTCAATTATTAGGGCGTGCTAAACAGGTCGGGTTTTACTCATTTAAAACCCTGCTTCTTAGCATGTCCTACTTTTAATTCTATCTGGTAAATCCTGATGAAAAACAAGAAGGAAGAAAATATAGTAAACGTACCACAAAGTGATTTAAATTTAGGACTGGCAGTCCTCACAGGACTACCAGTCATTCGCATCGTTTTATAGTGTGTTTACTATAATTTATCTGCGTAAAATAGCTGATGCTATTTTACGCCTGAACCTCACGATTTAATTTAACCTGAATTTGGCGAGTTTCTGTTAAAAAAACTGGCAGAACTCAGGTTATAAATAACACAAAACCCAACTCATTATTAAAAACGAGTTGGGTCTTGTAAGACGACTACTATACAAAATCGTTATTGATTTGCAGGAGGCGCGGGTTGAGCAGGTTGTGATTGTGCAGATGCTTCTGGCGCGGAAGCTGGTGCAACCGCAGGCGCGTTATTGGTTGGTGTTGCGGGTGTTGTGCTCACTTCTACACTCGGCACAGGTGAATTACCCGAAACGGGTGTTGTCGTTACTTCCACGCTTGGCGTTGTCCCACTGGCTGGCTGCGGTGGTAAATCACCACCATTCACAGGAATCGTAATGGTATTACTATTGGTTGTCGGTGCTGGTGTATTCGTTGTAACGGGCGCGACGGGTTGAATAATGTCTGTCACGCTTTGACTTTTTGTACTGCTATGACTAACGAAATACACTAAAACCAGACTTAAGATAAAAAAAGCAGTTGCTAATCCAGCGGTTAAACGGGTTAGAAATGAGCCTGAACCTTGACTCCCAAACACTGTCGAAGAAGCCCCACTGCCAAAAGCAGCACCCGCATCAGCCCCTTTACCATGTTGGATTAATACCAAGCCAATCAAACCAATACAAACAAAAATATAGAGAACAATCAATACAGCGTGCATAATAATAGATACCTAAACTAAGTGAGCCGCTTGGCATATTGCAAGAAATTCATCTGCTTTTAAAGACGCGCCACCAATCAAACCGCCATCAATATCAGGCATGGCAAATAATTCTGTGGCATTGTTTGCTTTAACACTTCCGCCGTATAAAATTTGCACGGTTTGCGCAACGCTTGCCCCCGCTGTTTGACTCGCCAAATGTTGACGAATAAACGCATGAACTGCCTGCGCTTGTTCAGGACTTGCGGTTTTTCCCGTCCCAATTGCCCAAACAGGTTCATAAGCAATCACAGCACGACGAAACGCATCAACCCCTGCAACCGTTAAAACCGCATCTAACTGACGTTTAACGATTTTTTCTGTTTCCCCAGTTTCACGCTCATGCAAAGACTCGCCCACACACAAGACAGGAATTAACCCTGCTTTCTGTGCCACGACAAACTTTTCTGCAACGCGTTCATCCGTTTCTGCATACAAAGCACGCCGTTCAGAATGACCGACTAAGACATAAGTACACGCTAAATCGACCAACATAGCAGCCGAAACTTCGCCCGTAAATGCGCCATCAGCCTCGTGCGATACATTCTGCGCCCCATAACGAATATGAGAACCTTGTAATAAAGCTTGAACCTGCTGAAGATAGGGAAATGGCGGACAAACCGCAATGTCTGCGCGAATATCAGTAATACCTTGCTTGAGACTTTCTAACAATTGCTGATTAGCTTTTATTGACCCATTCATTTTCCAGTTGCCAGCTACCAGTTTTTGCCGCATATTCCCCAAGCCCTCGCCATTGTGGTTTATTGAAGTGAATTGGGAATCGTACCCATTTTTTATATAAAAAGCAATTACTCCCACCCAATACAACAATCATTTTTCCCGACTTAAACAAGCGGTTGTCGCACTTTATAACGTAAGCCTAAACCCAACAAAATACCGCCAGCCGTTAATAACACAACGAATATATCCCCCCACTGAATATAAGGCGTGACCCCCTGATAAGGATGCACCTCCGCCCGTAACACATGAACCTGAAATTGTGGAGACAATGCTTCTAATTTTCCTTGCGGATTGATAATCGCTGAAATTCCCGTATTCGTTGCCCGCAATAAATAACGCCCCGCCTCTAACGCCCGCATCCGCGCAATCTCCAAATGCTGATGAGGCGCGATAGAATCCCCAAACCAAGCATCATTACTCACATTTACCAATAAAGTTGCCTCAGGCAAACTCGTCCGCACCCGCTCGCCAAAAGCATCCTCATAACAAATAGAAATCCCTATCGACTGACGAGCTGCAAACAAATTTTCTTGCACCGACTCCCCCGCCGAAAATTCCGATAACGGCGCGTTTAAAAAATTTAAAATCGCGCCAATAAAACGACTAAACGGAATATATTCCCCAAAAGGGACTAAATGATGTTTATGATAAAACCGAACAGGCGCGCTACTCACATTCGTGACACTATTAAAATACCGACCATCCGCCGTCGAATAAGGCACACCTACCAAAAAATCCACCTGCGCATTTTTATGTTGCAACGCCATCCACTCGAATAAAGTGCGCATATGCTCATAAAACCAAGGAATTGCCGTTTCAGGCCAAATAATCAAATCTGCATCCAAATTCTGCTGACTCAACTCCGCATAACGGCGCACACTCTCCTCACGCTTCCCTTCTAACCACTTAAACTCCTGCGGAATATTCCCTTGAATCAACGCAACTTTAATCGGATTATCAATAGACTGAGTCCACGACTCCTGCATCAACAACCATCCTGCTACCCAAACCGCAGGCAACAACGACAAGACCAAAATCCGCCACCGCCCCATCAAGCCAACCGTGACCAACACACCCGCCGAAAAAATCACCGCCAAACTAACCCCATACACCCCCACAACAGGCGCGAACCCCGCTAAGGGCGAATCAATCTGACTATATCCCAAACTCAACCACGGAAAACCCGATAAAAACCAACTCCGCACCCACTCCAAAAACACCCAAGCACACGGCAACACCAACAACCATTTCACAAAAGTATGCTGAGGAAAATATCGCGTTATAAACCAACCCAACAACAACGGATACAACGACAAAATAAAAATAAACCCTGCTGTCAACCCCAATGCCGCCAACAACGGCATTCCCCCAAAACTATAAAAACTCACATTCACCCACGAAACACCCACCCCAAACATCCCTACCCCATACAAAAAACCCCGCCATCCCGCCCGCGCTGGCGACACATCCAACCACAAACACGCCAACAAAAACGGCGACAAAACTGCTAAGGGATACCACCCAAAAGGCGCGAAAGCGAGCGGCAACAAAGCCCCAACCAACAAAGCGAAAAAATCGCCTAAATAACGAGAAGTCAGCATAAAATATAAAAAAATCGGTGATTAAAAAAAGAACCGCTATTATAAAGGACGATTATGGAATTCTAATGGCAAACTCAAGGAAAAAACATGATAAGCGACTGGCTCATTCAACACGAAAACACCTTACGACTTAGCTGCTTTTTTAGCCTATTCATCAGCATGGCAATCTGGGAACAATACGCCCCCCGCAAAACCCTCACCACATCCAAAACCACCCGCTGGCTCAACAACATCGCCCTGACCTTCCTCAATACCCTACTACTCCGCCTTATCTTTCCCCTAACAGCCGTCAGCCTCGCCCTACAACTAGAAACCCACAACATAGGACTACTTCCCCGCCTTTTTCTTCCCGATTGGCTAACTATCATCCTCACTATCATTCTTTTAGACCTCGCTATTTACTGGCAACACCGCCTATTCCACCAAATTCCCCTTTGCTGGCGACTCCACCGAATGCACCACGCTGACACCGATATCGATGTCACCACAGGCGCACGCTTTCACCCCTTAGAAATTATCCTATCAATGCTGATTAAATTCCTAATTATTCTAATCATGGGAATCCCTGCTGTTGCGGTATTACTATTCGAAATCATCCTAAACGGCATGGCAATGTTTAACCACAGCAATATCAAACTGCCACAACGCTGGGACAATCGTTTGCGTCAACTATTCGTCACGCCCGATATGCACCGCGTTCACCACTCTGTGCTTGAAACCGAAATGAACAGTAATTTTGGATTTAACTTAGCGATATGGGACAGGATTTTTAACAGTTATCAAGCCCAACCAACCGCAGGACACGAGGAAATGCTGATAGGATTGGATAAATTTAGAGAGGCGAAGTATTTAACCTTGCCTTATTTATTGTGGTTGCCTGTGGCGGATATTAAAAAATTTGAAAAATAGGAACTGTCATATCATCTTTAACAAGATGTTTATCAGGATTATTAGGCTGATTTTTATTTTTTGATTCTTTTCCTGCACGTGTACCGCGTTTTCGTATGCTTGGTATTTCATTGCTTTTATCTGTATGAAAGACAACAAATCTTTCCTGTCCTATTTGCATTTTTACCTGATAAAGTTCATTTACCACTTCACAAATATAACGAACAAAACAAGCTGTACTTTTAAATTGCCCTTCATAACCGCTAGGAAAATCAGACTTTAATTCAATGTAAATAAAGTCACATATTCCATCATCTTGCTCACGTAACAATAAACCGTCACAGGCTCGATTATGATTACCAATGTCCGTTGTTGAAAATAAAGGAGACAGACAAATAGCAATTACCTTGTTGTTTGTTGCTTTTACTTTTCGTCCTATATCAGGGGGCTAAACACAACATATTTGGTTCAAGCTCTTTTAATGTTAATTTTTTTAATTTTGCGGATGAATCATCTTCACGTAATTGCACATGCGCATGTTGTGCGCCATTTGCAATAATCACTTGAGAATTAAACAACTTCTCTAACGCATCAATAACTACTCCCATTTATTTATTCCCATCTAACTGATGGCTATAATAAATTTCATCTTGTATCGCATTCATTTCATCTATTGTGTTATCAAAAGTTGGTACTTCTATACCAAATGTTGGCGTTATTTTCGCGGGAGTAACGGTACAGATAGGGCGTTTCTTTTTGCCACGTCCTGCTGATATTAATTCTTCTCTTAATATATATAACTTCACTTTTTCTATAGCTAAACGTTCATCATCTGTGTAATGCCATTTTTCTCGAATTTTTTGCAAGCGATTACTACCATTATTTAGCATAATCATTGTATTAAATTCTTTAACAATATAATCACTATGCGTGGTTACAAAAACTTTAATGCCTAAATTAACTAAACGTACTAATAAACGCGCTAATTTACGTTGATTCGCAGGATGTAAGTTTAATTCAGGCTCATCAATCATTAATAAATCACCTTTTTTAGCGAGGTGTTTTAAGTAATAGCCTAAAATGACCAATGCCCGCACAACGCTAGAACTTTCATTCATGCGTAATTCTGTATTTTTATTCGGTTGGAAATGTAAAACACCATTATTTAGCCTGTAATCACCGCCAATAATATCCTTGAATTGGATTAATAAATCAGGATATTCCATTAATAATGGGCTAGTTTCTTTCTCAAAAATGGATAATGAATTGATAAAGTCAATATTGTCACGAATTGGCTGGGCTTGGGCGTGATAATCTATTTGTTTACCTTGATTCAGTAATTCTAATAAACGGCTTTTTCCTAGATTTAAGTCGTTTTGAAAAGCGATTGCACCTGTCCGTTCAGTGCTGATAATGAAAGGGTACGGAAAAAAAGGTGCAAAACATATATATTTAATTGCTAACTGGTTGTAAATAGCATTTATGTTTGGTTGTTCTTTTGTTGAACTGAAGTCAAATTGTAATATAGGGCTATTTTCTTGCTTCTTGAGTCCAACAAGATGGCTTTCATTTCGTTGAAGTTCAATATGATGCAGTGATTTTATAACAATATCTAAATTATCAATATTAAAACTTAAATGTGTTGTAGAAAATCGTTCAACAAATGTTCCAAAAACAGTATGTAATAAATTTTTTTGATAATCTTTCGTTGCTTCATCTAAAATAGATTGAATTTTTGGGAAAAGCTGTTTTTCTAAATCAATTTCATACAAATTATTATTTAATTTATTCCACTCTAATGATGGAATTTTAGTTAGGTTACGCCAGTTTTTTAAAAAACCATATAACGCATAAGTAATATATGTTTTCCCTGTATTATTTGCGCCACATAAAACGGTTAAATCGGCAAGTTCAATTTCACCCTTTGGCAAAACACCTAAATTCTCAAAAGAAAAACGCATCATGAATCCTTTATTATTAACAAATAAATCTTAATGCTATTTTATCATCAATGTCAGTTCAATGACTTTGAAATAAACTATAAAAATTTAGTAGCACTACCAAATCTCAAACGGATTTTATAAAAAATGCCAACCCTCTATGAACAACTCCAGCAAGCCAAAAGCGAAGAAGACGTAAAAGATATTTATATCAAAGCATTGGGGTTAAAACGTTATACCAAAGGGTTGATTGATATTCGCACGGATGAAATTTGGTTTGAAGCCAAAGACACAGGCAAATATTCCAGCTATGCGATGTTTACCCAACTATTACACTACGTACAAGACGCACTTAATAAAGGCGAAACTATCCCCCCTTTTCTCGCCGTGATAGATACCGAAAAAGCTGCACTCATGAAAACAGCTGATGTCTTACCCTTCTTAGAAAAGAAAACCGTTAAATGGGGAAAGTCTGCAAGCCAATATCCTAAAGAGGCGTTGGCTGAAGTCTCCGCCCACATCGGGACGCATTTTGTCTCATTTCGAATTGCGACGCATGAAGAAGAATTTATTAGTACAGTTAAAGAGGCGATTCGGTCAGGCGATATTATTCGCACACAAATTACGCCTGATAATTTAAAGCAGGTATTTGATAAATGGGTAGAAATGATAGGGCGAGAAATTGATGGCGTACCCGAAGAAGATTACGCACTCCTGTTTTTTGCTGACATCATGCATGACGGCACTGTCTCAACGCATACAAATTTACCCGCCGAATTACTGCATAAAAACAATGCTCCCGTATTCACTTTAAACGGGCAATTATATGAATTAAATAATAAAGAAGGCTATCGGCGGTTTTGGCAAATTTATCATCGTCCGCCTAAATCTGAATATCGTAATTATTTGTTGGAGCGGCGCGATAGTTTAATTCCGTTGGATGAGCGCAGTTTTAAGGGGGCGTATTATACTCCGTTGAATGTGGTAGAAAAAGCGTATGACAAACTCACTGAAGTGTTGGGGAAAAATTGGCAAAAAAACTATATTGTCTGGGACATGTGTTGTGGCGTGGGCAATTTGGAAGTGAAGCATTCGAATCCGCGCAATATTTTTATGAGCACGCTCGACCAAGCAGATATTGATGTGATGAAAGCCACCAAAACTTGCGTTGCCGCGTATCGGTTTCAATATGATTATTTGAATGATGATATTACTGATGAGGGCAAAATTGATTACAGCCTAACCAATAAAGTTCCCAAAGAATTGCAACTGGCGATTAAAGAAGGGAAAAAGATTTTAGTTTTAATGAATCCTCCTTATGGAGAAACAGGGTCTGGCATAGCTAAAGGTGATACAAACAAAAAAGGTGTAGAGCAGACGCAAATTAATAATTCCATGCAGTTGGGATATGCCAGTAAAGAATTATTTGTTCAGTTTTTATCACGAATTGCACAAGAAATTCCTAATGTCACTTTAGCTATGTTTAGTAAATTAAAGTATGTCAATTCGCCTAACTTTGAAAAATTTAGGGGTATTTGGAATGCCGAGTATTTAGGTGGTTTTCTTGTACACAGCAAAGTTTTTGATGGTTTGAAAGGTGATTTTCCAATTGGCTTTTTAATCTGGAAAACTAATCAAAATGCCAAGAAAAAAACATCCATCACAGAAATTACTGTTGAAGTTTTTGATAAAAAAGTACAACCAATTGGTGAAAAAAGGTTTTACAACTCACCAAGTAATACTTATCTAAATGTTTGGCTTGATAAGCCTGAGACAAATGACGAACTAGCTTTACCGCTATCAAATGCGGTAAAGGTTTCAAGTAACCCTAGGCTTAAAAAATCGTGCAATGCCATGATTGGATTTTTGTACGCGAGCAATAATGATCTGCAACATACAGGACGGGAAACTTTGGTTACCTCTTCCATTTTTACTGGAGGTAACGGAGGAGGCTCATATATAACACCTGAAAACCTCTGGCAAGCCGCTATTATTTTTTCAGTTCGTCGTTTAATTAAACCCACATGGCTCAATGACCGCGACCAATTTTTACAACCGACGGGCGAACTCACTGACGAATTCAAAAATGACTGCTTAATTTGGATGCTCTTTAACGGCAGCAATTTAACCGCCAGCGCGAATGATTTGGAATGGAACGGAAAAAAATGGAATATTGTCAATCACTTCATTCCATTTACAGAAAGCGAAGTCAATGCCCCCGCGCGTTTTGAATCCGATTTCATGGTGCAATATTTAAAGAAAAAGAAACTCTCAAAAGAAGCCAAAGCCGTATTAAACGCAGGGCGCGAACTCTGGCAAGCCTACTTTGCCCACACTGATGTCCGTAGCATCCGCGACGAATTCAAACTAAACCGCCCCGATGTCGGCTGGTATCAAATCCGCAATGCTTTGAAAAAACGCAACGAAAGCGGCGATTTCGTCCCTGTCAGCTTTACTGAATTTGAAACAGCATACAAAGAATTAACTGAAAAATTACAACCCTTAGTGTTTGAGTTGGGATTTTTGCGGGAGTAGAATGTATTTCCATCTTATAAACAAAACAATGGGATAATAAGGGACATTTATGGATTGGGCATCAGTTATCAACCACCATTAATACTCAACAGGAAGCGGTTTAGGCTCTATCATTTTTAACTCTTCTCCATCTTCAAACCGAATCAAACGCGGTTCCCATTTCACCACAACCTCACTA
Source organism: Beggiatoa alba B18LD (assembly GCF_000245015.1). Classification (NCBI taxonomy): domain Bacteria; kingdom Pseudomonadati; phylum Pseudomonadota; class Gammaproteobacteria; order Thiotrichales; family Thiotrichaceae; genus Beggiatoa; species Beggiatoa alba. Next base: position 2,235,552 of record NZ_JH600070.1, read on the forward strand.
TCAGGCATTGCTACAACCGCGCGGTCTTTCGCAGATGCCTCATTTCTCACATTACCACACCGAAAAGATGTCATGGCTTGCGGGGCTAAAACTTGGAGGTTATTTGGTAATCCACTCAGAAAACAACTGGCAATCTTATTGAATTCTGTTGGCTTATCCTGTTTTCTAAAAAAACTTGCCGTCGCTTCAAAAAAAACTATGGCACGATTTGATTGATTTTTAACTTCATAACTGGTTATAAATACAGGAGTTTTATCAATTAAAGAAGAGTTTGGGGTTTTCGCCCGTGTGACTTGTAAAGCCTCAGGCGGTAAGACAAGCTCCGCACGGGGAACAATTGCCCGTTTCGCTGACGCTAGGGCTAAAACGGCTCGTAATGGTGCGAGTGCTTCTTCACGCATTGCTTCAAAGGCTTTTTGTCGTGCCGCTTGTTTTTCTTCTGCCACTAAAAATTCTTTTTGTAATTTAATGGCATCAGCGACATTGCGAGCGGTGAATCGGTAGGGGTCTTTTGGGTCAACCATTGAGGGTGGCAACACGTCACCATTACTACGTTTTACATAGGCGAAAACTAAGCCGTATTCGTCTGCGGGTAAATTATCCAGTTGTGACAAAATCGGGGTTAAATCGGTTGAGCCAAACGGTAAAGGGGTGTAGTAAACTCCATAAACTCGATAAGCCCACCATAGCCCTAAACCTAAGGCAATTAAGAGTAAATTTTTACGATTGAGCATGGTTGAATCAGCATAAATAAGGAAGGAAAAGGGTATCGTAAACGTATCATAAAGTGATTTAAATTTAGGACTGCCAGTCATCGGTATCGTTTTATAGTACGTTTACTATAAGTTAATCTGAGTTTGGCGAGATGGAGAAAAAGGACTGCCAGTCCTCTAAGGGTTGGCAGTCCTTTAGCGCATTTTAATGGACTTGCTAGGATTTCAAAGCCTAGTAGGTCTCTATTTTATTTTAGAAAATTTGCTGAGCTTAGGTTAATCTATTAATCGGCTTCGTTATCATTTTCGTCTTCATTGGCTTTATGAGACAGTAACGCAACGAGAGGCGAGGGTTGGCGGGTCAACATCCCTAAAATACTGGCTAAGGTATCGCGCATTTCACGGCGGTCGACAATCATATCAATCACACCATGTTTTAATAAAAACTCGCTGCGTTGGAAACCTTCTGGCAAGGTTTCGCGTACCGTTTGCTCAATAACTCTAGGACCTGCAAAGCCAATTAATGCGTTAGGTTCTGCGATATTGATATCGCCTAACATGGCAAAACTGGCAGATACGCCCCCTGTGGTGGGGTCCGTTAAGACGGAAATAAACGGGACACCATTTTTTCCCAAACGATTTAATATCGCGCTGGTTTTTGCCATTTGCATCAGGGAAAACAGGGCTTCTTGCATCCGCGCACCACCGCTGGCAGAAAAGCAGATAAAGGGAATTTTTTGCTCTAATGCGACTTGCGCGCCCCGAACAAAGCGTTCGCCGACCACGCTTCCCATAGAACCGCCCATAAAGTTAAATTCAAATGCACAGGCAACAACTGGCAGGCTGTGTACCGCGCCTTTCATCACTATCAGTGCGTCTTTTTCCCCTGTAGCTTTTTGGGCTTGAACAATGCGGTCTTTGTATTTTTTGCTATCGCGGAATTTTAATTTATCCGTAGGTGATAGGCTTGCGCCAATTTCTTCACGTGGACTGGGGTCTAAAAAACTATCCAAGCGTTGACGTGCATTAATGCGAATATGATGACTACATTTCGGACAAACGTGAAAATTACGTTCTAGTTCAGACTTATATAAAACTGCCTGACAGATTGGGCATTTATTCCATAAGCCTTCAGGGACAGTATGGGTACTTTTTTTACCGTCCGTGCGGATACGGGAGGGCAGAAGTTTTTCAAACCAGCTCATTTTGCGTTTTTGTCTTAAAAAGTGAAGATAAAAAACAGAAGCAACTTAAACAGTAACATTGAGGCTTGTCAGTATTGCATTGCCGTCGTTTGTATAAGTATTCCGTTCATAGTGTTGAATGGTTAAATTGACCATTTTAATGGTGGCTTCAATGGCTGCCATAATCTGGTCAGAGTCCACCCCGCGAGTCGTGAGCATTTTGCTGTCGCCATTGTGTTGTACTTGCCAAGTGATAATGGTTTGCACCAATGCATCAGTTTTGCCGCCTGGTGGGATGGTCACAATGTAATCAATCAGTTGCGGGATAGGCAATTGAAAGGCGGTTAAGATGTCTTTCATGGCATTCATAAATGCATCGTAGCCACCATCCCCTTTTGCATAGCCTTCTTGGGTTTGACCCAGATAACAGCAGCGAACCACTGCCAGTGATTTAAAGCCATAGGTGGAATTTACGGAACAGTGTAGGAGTTTAAACGGGAGTTCGCCTGTTGTGCCAAAAATATCGCTGATGAGATAGGGTAAATCTTCTTTGGTAATAACTTCTTTACGGTCGCCGATTTCGACGATTTTTTGCAGTAAGACTTTTTTCTCATCTTCAGTCAGTTCTATTTCTAAGGCTTGCAATGCCATTTCTAAATTGGCACGTCCTGAAAGTTTTCCCAGTGCATAGTCGCGTTTACGGTTGAAGCGTTCAGGCATTAAGGGATTTGCGTATAAATTGCCTTTTTTATCGCCATCGGCATGAATGCCCGCCGTTTGGGTAAAGACATTTTTCCCATAAATTGGCTTATTATTCGCCATGCGTTGTCCTGAAAACATTTCTACGTATTGCGAGGCTTTATATAGCATTTTTTCATCGATGTTTAAGCGCACGTCCAGAAAATCTCTGAGCGCGACAGCGACCTCATCTAGCGCGGCATTGCCTGCCCGTTCGCCCATGCCGTTAATCGTTGCATGAATGCCATGAATCCCCGCTTTAACCGCTGCCAGTGCATTCGCAGTGCCTAAACCATAATCATCATGCGGATGAAAATCGAAATGGGCTTGAGGATAGCGACAAATCACATCGCTGATATGTTCGTAAGTTGCGAAGGGGTTTAAAATCCCTAAGGTATCAGGCAGTAAAATTCGTTTAATGGGGAGTTTTAACAGTGCCTCAATGATTTGATAGACATAGGCTGGTGAGTTTTTTATCCCATTGGAAAAGTCTTCTAAATAGACGTTAACAGCAACGCCATTTTCTAAGGCGTAATCGATGGTTTTTTGAATATCGGCAATGTGCTGTTCAGGGGTTTTACGCAACTGTTCCGTACAATGTTTGTGAGAACCTTTTGTTAATAAATTAATGCGTTGAATGCCAACTGCTTTCGCCCAGTCTATGGATTTATTGCCATCAACAAAACTGAGAATTTCTAAGCGGTCAACGAGGTTGACACTTTTCGCCCAGTTGACAACTTGAATCACCGATTTACGCTCGCCTTCAGAGGCTTTCGCGGAGGCAATTTCTAGCCTATCGACCTTTACTTCGGTCAATAAGATTTTAGAAATAGTGAGCTTTTCCTCTGGGGTATAAGAGACATTTTGCATTTGCTCGCCGTCTCTCAAGGTTGTATCCATGATTTCGACGGTACGTTTTTCCTGCGTATTCACGATGATTCCTCAGCACTCAACAACAAATTTTTCAAGGGTAAATCTGCTTATTGTAGCGAACTATGAGAAATATGCGAAATCGGAAAAAGGGATTAAAACAATTTCCGATAGGGAAAGTTTGTTATCCGTGCAATATCAAGGTAACGGTGTTGGACTTGTGAAAAAGAAAAAGGGTGAATCATTCAAGAAAATGACTCACCCTTAATGATTTTATCAACTCAAAACAGGTTATTAACTGCCGATTTTCCCGCTGTTATTTTTCGTAATCACGATGGTTGAAGAACGTGGGCGACCATTAGATTCAAAGTCGGGCCAATTACTGGCAACATGCGGATTTGCAGGAGTTGGACGGCTTGTCCCTAATTGGGTTTGCAAGCCTTTTGGCACATCCCCTGGATGTTGTATGTTGATAAACATGGTTTTCTGGTCTGGTGTGGTAATCACGCCTGTGACTTCGCAACCGATAGGACCTGTAAAGAAGCGACGAATTTCGCCTGTAGTTGGGTCAGAGGCTAACATTTGGTTATTGCCAAAGGCTGCCATTTCTCCATCTAGCATAACGCTGTCGCTCATGTCCGTTTGAATCCATAAACGTCCAGTGTCATCAAACCATAAGCCATCAGGACAGGCAAAAATATCACCTTTGATATTGCCTTTATTTTCAGCAACGCTACTAGAAGGATTACCTGCTAAAACATAGATATCCCACTTCATTGTTAAAGCAGCAGGATCATTATTGGTTTCTGTCCAGCGCAGAATATGCCCCATGATGTTTTTTGCACGGGGGTTTGCTGCATCTGTTGCGGGGTTGTTGGTTGTGCCACGACCAGAGTTATTGGTTAGCGTGATATAAACCTGTTTATTTTTAGGATTGATTGCGACCCATTCAGGTCTATCCATGGGGGTTGCACCCACTAAGGTTGCCGCAATGCGGGTTTTAATCAGTACTTCGGCTTGATCGGCAAAACCATTTTCGGCGGTTAAACCATTTTGTCCATGAATCAACGGTAGCCAAACGCCTGTACCATCTGCTTTATACTGTGCAACGTATAAAATGCCATCGTCTAAAATGCCCGTTCCCACTGCCATATTGGCTGTACGGTTGTTTTTATCATAAGCACGATTACTAACAAATTTATAAATAAATTCATTGGTTTTATCGTCACCTAAGTAAACGACCACACGGTTATCATTGGTTAGAACGTATGCGGCGTTTTCGTGGCTAAAACGTCCTAAGGCTGTACGTTTGATAGGTTTAGAAGTTGGGTTAAAGGGGTCAATTTCGACAACCCAGCCAAAACGGTTGACTTCATGGGGTTCTTTATTAACATTAAAACGGTCATAGTGGACTTCCCATGAATAATTTGTTCCGCTACTGCTGACGCGGTCACGACTAATAATGGCTTGCATTTCAGTCGTTAATTCGCTGGCATTGGGCACAATAAAGTAGTTTTGATAGTTTTCTTCACAGGTTAAATAAGTGCCCCAAGGAGTCATGCCGTTAGCACAATTATTAATTGTGCCAATTACTTCACGCCCTGTTGCATCTGCGCTGGTTTGCATTAAGCGTGAACCAGCCGCAGGGCCACTCAAGGTCATCGGGGTATGAGTACTAATCCGACGTGCATAGTTAGAGGGACGAACAACAACCCAATCACTGCCACTTTTACGCACTTCAATGACGCTAACCCCATGTGCAGCCATTTCTTTATTGGCTTTTTCAATGGTATAGCCCGCTTTATCGTCGCGGTATCCACCCGTTGTATTTAACAAGGCATCGTCTATATATTCATGGTTCATGACTAATAAGCCATGACTAGAGGAGTTACCACCTGTTAATTGGTCGATGGGGAAGTAGTGCATCCCATCATGATGCGCGCCAGCTTGTACCATTTGTTCCGCTGCGGTATTGGAGGCATCAAAGCGGAATGCAGGACCATCAGAAACAGGGTCTCCCCAGCGATATAACACTTTCGCGCTATAGCCTTCAGGGACAACATGTTTATCTTCTGCACTGACAGGAACGGATTTAAAACCGAGACTGGGTAAATCTTCTTCGTCATCATCACTATTACAACCAGCAAGGCTAACACCAAACATGGAGGTAATGGCTAAACCTAAGCTTCCTTGTAACACTTGGCGACGAGATAAGCGAATTTCTAAAATATCGTTAAAGTGTGGATTATTTGGGTGTGGATTGCCAATTTCTTCTGGTAAATCATAAAATTGTCTGTCTTTCATAATTCTGGCTCATGCTATAACGGGTTCTTAAGGACGGGTTAAGCTAGCATAGGCGTATGAAATAACCTTGACAGTTTAATGACAATTAGATGACAAGCTGGAATTATATTAATTTAATACAATTAATTAGTCTTGAGTTGGTTCAATTTTTTGATAACGCAAATCCCAAACGCCATGCCCGTGGCGTTGCCCGCGCAATTCAAATTTTGTTAAGGGACGGTCAGCAGGACGGGGGGCGTAACTGTTTGGAGCGGTTAGATTTTGAAAGTGTGGGCAGGCTTCGACAACTTGCAACATTTGTTCAGCATAATCTTGCCAATCTGTTGCTAAATGAAAGAGTCCTCCAACTTTTAAACGACTTGCGAGTAATTCGACAAAATCGGGTTGAACTAAACGGCGTTTATTGTGGCGTTTTTTATGCCAAGGGTCAGGAAAGAAGAGATAGACCGCATCTAAGCTAGCGATAGCAAGATGATGTTGCAACAACAAGACGGCATCACCATTGATTAAGCGAATATTACTTAATTGTTCGGCTTCAATTTGCTTTAAGACTTTACCAAAACCCGGTAAGTGAACATCAATGCCGATGTAGTCAACGTCAGGATGTTGTTGTGCCATAGCAATCAAAGCATCTCCCATACCAAAACCGATTTCTAAATGTTTCGGTTGCGTTCGTGCAAAAATAGCATTTAAATCAAGCACGCCATCAGGTTCAATACCGTAGTGCGACCACAGGTCAGTATAAGCCAGTTGTTGAGAAGGGGTCATGCGTCCATTACGACGGACAAAACTACGAATATGAGAAGGCGATTGCATGTCAGACAAAGGCAGGAATAAGGAGACTAGCGGAAATTTTTCCCGGCTAACTGGAACAAATTCAGTCTGATTCTTTCAGGGAGAACGATTGCCGGGAAAAAGGATGGTAGGCGTGTTTCAAGGAAAACAGGACAACACCATAATAAGCGACAAAGTACAAAATTATGCGGCTTTGCTACCATATTTACGACGGAATTTATCAACGCGACCGCCCGTATCTAAAATCTTTTGCTTACCTGTATAAAAAGGATGGCAGGCAGAGCACACATCGATGTGTAAGTCTTTTTTAGTAGTAGAGCGGGTTTTAAAGGTGTTACCACAGCTACACGTCACATTGATTTCAGCGTAGGCGGGATGAATTTCAGGCTTCATAATAACTAAAAACCTCAATATTTTATGCTGGGTGTGTAATTCTAAGGGGTAAACAAAATGGCAATATATTTTAATGAAGTTACCCCCAAACAGCAAGTTATTTATTCTTTTTGATAGCAAAAAGTTATACACACCTATTACATCTCATACCTCTCAGGTTTTAAACGCATAAAACCTGATTGTCTGAATCAGGATTTTCAGGATTAATGGGATTAAAAACCCTCAAATAAAAAACTAATATGTTAGATGATATTCTATCGCTACTTTCTCGCTATACACACAGCTAGCAATCTCCTCAAAAATACGTTATATAACAATTTTATGCCTGTGACTATTGGCAAAGATTCTAGGAATTTATTTCATTACATGGTTAAACCGTTATGCCCGTTATTCTACAAACTGTGATATTGTTAAGTTTATCCAATATTTTTATGACATTTGCGTGGTACGCGCATCTTAAGCATTTAAATACGCAAGCTTGGTACATAGCTGCCTTGTTAAGCTGGGGGGTTGCCTTATTTGAATATTTATTACAAGTACCTGCAAACCGTATTGGTTACACCGAGTTAAGTTTGCCACAACTCAAGATTTTGCAAGAATTCATCACATTAAGCATTTTTGTGCCTTTTTCCCTTTTTTACATGCAACAACCGTTAAAGCTAGATTACTTATGGGCGGCACTTTGTTTAATGGGAGCGGTTTACTTTATTTTTCGTAGCTAACAATGATTTTATAACAATAAAATAGTGACGATGGAGATATACCACTTATGAGCAGACCTAAAGTTGCAATTACCCTCAGTATCGACACAAATCACGGTGTATTAGGACATACTGTTGCGTTACTCATTGAATCAGGAATGAAATATGAGCGGCATCGCCTGAGTAATAACGGCGCGGAAACCTTTCTCACATTAGAAGCAACAGGTGATGTACCTGATTCATTGCGGAAAAATTTAGTCGCCATTCCAGGTGTTCATGCCGTTGTCAGCATTGAAGCCAATCAAGAAAAATCTCCCGAAGCGTTGTTACAACCTGACCAACCCACCGTTGAAAATATTCTGAAGTTTTGGCAAACACCGCGAGCACTTGAGCTGATTCAACAGTTTGAAAGCGAGTTTAAAAGTAAAGAGCGTGAACAAAAATCTGTCCCATTTGGCGAGTTAATTGGCATACAGTTAGCTCAAGAATATCGTGATGCCTTATCCGCCCAAGATACGATTGAAGCAGCATTGCAACAGGTTGTTATTCCTGCACTGGGCACATTTATAGAAGCTGAGATTAAAGACAATGCCTTACATCTTATTCGCTCTGATTTTGTCAGTGTGCCAAGCAGTAAATTAAAAATGCTATTCGGTTTAGACCAAGAACGTTGTTATGTGATTAGTGGAATCGTGCAAGGCATACTCAACCAACACCCAAGCCTGCCAAAAACATGCGTTCGTCGCGCTAAATGCGTTGCTGCGGGTGACTCTCTTTGTGTATTGAAAGTTGAAGCGGCAAAATCTGTATAAATATCATGCCTGAAGAGATAGTGATTGAATTACAAGCGGTGAGTAAACACTACACCCAGAAACATCCTGTTTTTACTGATATTAATTTGCAAGTAAAGCAAGGGGAGTTTTTCGGCTTAGTAGGGGTTAATGGTGCAGGAAAAACGACTTTAATCAAAAGCCTTTTAGATTTTTGCAATATTAATCAAGGAAATATCTATTTATTTAATCAAGCACATACCAATCCTAATGCAAGACAACAATTGGCATTTTTTCCTGAACAGTTTGCCCCGCCTGCATTTTTAACAGGACAAGGATTTTTACAGTATATGGCACGACTGCATCAACAACCTTATGAAATTGAAAGAATCATATCAATTTGTCAGGCAATTGATTTAGCAGTTGATGCACTCCAACGACCGATAAAAAGTTATTCTAAAGGCATGGCGCAAAAATTAGGGTTAGCGGCTTGTTTTGCCGCACAAAAAAAATTATTGGTCATGGATGAACCTATGAGCGGTTTAGACCCTAAAGCACGCGCTTATTTAAAGCGTTATTTATTGGACTTAAAAGTTCAAGGGGTGAGCCTATTTTTTAGTACGCATTTATTAGTAGATGTTGAAAACTTATGCGACCGCATGGCAATTTTACACGCGGGACAATTACGTTTTGTGGGAACGCCTGCCGACTGTTGCGCACAATTCAACAGTCCGAATATCGAACAGGCTTATTTAAATTGTATTGCTTAATAGTCTGTATTTTCTAATTAATTAACCTGAGTTCTGCGAGATTTATAAAATAAAACAGAGACCTGTTAGGTTTTGAAAACCTAGCAGGTCTGTCGGAACACGCGAAAAGGGTTGAAGGACTGGCAGAGATTATTCTCTTGTTTTTCATCTGGATTCACCAGACAAGATTAAAACATTGTCTGAATCAGGATTTTCAGGATTAACAGGATTTAAAATCCTCAAACCCAAAAGTCAGGTGAATCACGCCTTTTAATCCTGCTAATCCTGATTCAGACAAACGCTTGTCTTTTTAAAAGAAACTCACCAACCTCAGGTTAATTAGAAATTAATATGATAAATCGGACTAACCCAACATTCTCCCGTCTCTCCTGTAAAGTAAAAACGATAGGGTTCTCCCTGACGGGCACGACTGACTCGCGCTGTAAATGCCCGTAAAGGCGCGACATGTTGACGATCAATAAAAAAAACGCCTGCCTCTCCTGTACGCCCCTGCAATTGAATATCCCACATCAGTTGCCCTGAAATTTCATAGCGAAATACAGCTTGAATTGCGTCACTGGGCAAATAGGTTTGACAGTGTTGTGGCGGAGTTTCTAACAATTTCACACAATGACAAGCTGGGTCAACATAACCGACCCGTTTTCCTGTTTGTAAGCGTTGCACAATATCCTGCTCTAACCATAATAATTCTGGCGTGCTACCGTGAAAATAACGGACAGTCCAGTGCAATTCCCCCATCACAAAACCTTTAGGCGCAACTAAGGCATCATAAGTAACGGGAACCGTTAATAATGCATTGGTGATTAAATCATTCGCAGATTGCTGTGTTTTTTCAGCACGGGCATGATTTTGTACGCTTCCCCATACGCCCCAACTAAACACGAACAATAAGCTGATAATCACTAAACGTGTTTGTGTTTGTTCCGTAAAGCGTTGACGATAATGTGCAAACCCTATCGGAAGCGTCACAGCGGTAAAAAGAATTAAAAATAAATAGCTTGATAATAAAATACGGGCGGCATGTTCTTCAGGACTACGCCACATATGCGGGGCAAAAATGGATGGTAAGATTAAAAAGGCACTGGCGAGTATGAGGAAAAAAGATAATTTAAGGCGTGATTGACTTAAGACTAACGCCAGTAAGGTCGCGCTCAAAACCAGCATATTTTGCGCGGTAAACCAAGTTGTTACGTTTGTTAATCCTTGAAATACTTCGGTTAATAAAGGTTGCAAACTCATCCCTTCCATGCCCCCCCCAACCGTACTTAATAGGGTTTGACGTAACAAGAGATAAGCAACAGCAATGCAGAAATAACCTGCAATTAATCCTGTAATACGGCGTAAATTCACCCACGACAGTTGAAATTGTGGTAGCCAGAAATACAGTAATGGAACGATTAAATAAATTTCCTTTGCCAACACTGCCAAGGCATAAAAAAATAAGCAAAGTCCCAACCAACGTGCTTGTGCAGTTCGCCACCACTGCAATAACGCCAAACTCGATACGGTGATACTAATGCCACCTTCGACATAGTGACGGGTATAATTTTCTGTTAATAATTGAAATAAACTAGGATGGGTGAGTAAGAGTAATAACGCAATGACACCCGCTTGATAACGTCCTGCAATTCGCCACGCCAATAAACTGATTAATAAAATTAAAACCGTCAGAGATAGCCATTGATGGATAAAAAAAATATCAGGATTTGCATCTCCTGCTAACCCTAAATCCAGTTGATAGCTCCATAAGACCCATGGCATATAATGCGCGGTTGATAATTCTTGATACGCTGCGGGGTCTGTTAAAAATGTATGCCACGGATAACTTAAAGCAACCCGCATCACATGCCCATCATCATCATGAAAGGTAAAAGAAAAAACAGGCAACCAAGCAGTAAGCCATAACCCAAGAAAAAACACCAGCAGGCAACAGATTTGGAAGCGGGGAGAACGTAAAATAGCGGTAGCAGACATGAGTGATGAAAGGCGTTAAACAGTAAAAAATAGGGTAAACAGGATAATCAGAAACCAGACGTTTGGAAAGACAAGCGAGTGACAAGGGTAGTTGTAAAACAATGACGTATCATATAAAAGAAATTTTTTATACCTTACAAGGTGAAGGTGCTCAAACTGGCAGAGCCTCCGTGTTTTGTCGTTTTACGGGCTGCAATTTATGGTCAGGACAAGAAATAGACAGAGCGACCGCAACCTGTCAGTTTTGTGATACTGATTTCAATGGTATTACAGGGGAAGGCGGTGGCAAATTTAAAACAGCCAATGAACTTGCTGCTGCAATTGCACAAACATGGTCAGCGCAACAAGACGCACGCGCTCAACCTTATGTTGTATGCACAGGGGGCGAACCCTTATTGCAACTCGATAGCGCGCTAGTTTCTGCATTGCACCGTGCAGGATTTAGCGTTGCCATAGAAACCAATGGAACACTGCCAGCCCCCGCAGGCATTGATTGGATTTGTGTCAGTCCAAAAGCGAATACCCAATTAGTGTTAACCAGTGGGCAAGAATTAAAATTAGTGTACCCTCAATACCACGCGATGCCTGAACGGTTTGCACACTTAAATTTCCAACATTTTTTTTTACAACCACTGGATAACGAAAACCATCAGCTAAACACACAGCAAGCAATTCAGTATTGTTTAACACATCCACAATGGCGGTTGAGTTTGCAAACACATAAATTATTAGGCATTCCTTAAGATTAAGACTGCTTATTTTAACGGTGCTTGCTGGGCGTGAGCTTGTTTAAAACAAGCCAGAATAAAAGCACGTAATTCATCAGACATCGCCTGAACAGGAATATTGATATAGCCTGAGCGTGCATAAATCAGCAACCACGCTTGCTTAAATTGGAGAATTTCATCGAATGCTAACCATTTTAATTCGCTTGAGCCTAAGCTCGAAGAGACAATGACATGCTGGGGCGTGAATGTCATTTGTGCAACAGGGCAAGACATTTTAGAAAGAATTAATTCACTTTGACGCAGACGTAATAGATAAATAATCCCCCATAGACTAACCCCCAGCCATAAACCAATGGTAAACATTAATAAAATTAAATTATTCCAAAAAATCAACAAAATAGGCATACAAAACAGAGCGGCAATAGTGAGTAATAATGTCCATACACCAATCCGTTGCAACATAAAGCGATTCAACGCATAACGAATCATCGCCCGATTATAATGAACCTCTATTTGATAAGACATGATTAATATTTCACTCAGGGCATATATTTTGCGTACAAGAATATTAACTACTTTTTATAGTGCTTTCTCAGTAAAAATGAACCCAGAACCAATAGAAAAACACCTAAAATCAAAGGTTCATAGTTTTGCTGACTTGCGCCAACTTCTAAAACAGCCAGTTGTAAATTATCAGGATTACAATAAACCGTAACGATTTTACCAACGGGATAGCGTTGGCTAACCGCTTCTGCATCTACTTGTGTTGTACTTTGAGGCAAAAAATTAACACGGTCAGATTGATAAATACGACCTTCAAATGTGTATTCATAACGAATTTGTGGAATGTACATCAGTTGTTCATGTTGATCACGACTCACGGATTTTTGACTCACATGAGACTGAATGATTTTTCCTGTTGTTTCTAGCCAATTCACACTATCGCGGGCGTGATTAAATTCTATAAAGCCGACGGCTAATAAGCTAACACCCATCAGCATGATTAAACCAGCAAAAATGGGGAAAAGATAATGTTTACGCATCTTTTACAATTTTCCTCGTTGCTATCCCTAAGTGTATCAACTTTAACAATACAATAAATTTTAACTTATTCTTATTACTCCTGTTATTTTAATTGATACTAAACCCAATTTTAATTTTTGATGAGTTAAGCACGTTATGTTCAATCACCTTTCTATACTCCCTCTCTTGAGCCTACTACTACCTTATAGCTCCTTGACCATTGCATACACCACGAATGCTAATACTGATGATGAAATCATTGATTTATCAATAGAAGAGCTAATGCATGTTAAGGTTCAAGTTGCGACTAAAACGCTAGAAAAGAATTTAGCAGAAACACCGAGCATCGTAACCATTGTGACAGAAGAAGAAATTGCAAACAGTGGCGCGCGGGATTTAATCGATATTCTCCGCCTTGTGCCAGGGTTTAACTTTGGTGTCGATGTGAGCAATATTGTTGGCTTAGGTATGCGGGGCAGTTGGGCACATGAAGGAAAAATTTTATTGCTCATCGATGGGATAGAAATGACCGAACGACGTTTCGGCAATAATCCATTGGGCAATCATTATCCTGTTGAACAAATTAAACGTATAGAAATTATTCGTGGGGCAGGCTCTGTGCTCTATGGCGGTTTTGCTGAACTAGGCGTTATTAATATTATTAGTAAGCAAGCAAGTGATTTAAACGGGGTTCATGCCTCTGTCACTTATGGCAAAATGGAATCGGCAACAGCACGACAATCTATAAATTTAATGGCAGGAAAAAGTCTTGGAGACGCTAAATTCACCGCAATGGGTTATCTTGGCACAGGACGACGGAGCGACCGCGATTATATCGACCCTTATGGCGACCGTTTTTCACTGGCAAATGAAAATACATTAGACCCTGCATTTTTAAATTTAGGTTTTCAATATAAAAATTTTAGCAGTCGCTTATTAGTTGATAATTATCGAACTACTAACCGCGATTTATTTGGCACAATTGAACCGATTGCATGGAATAATGATTTTCGTACCCTTGCATGGCAAAACCGCTATATTGAGCATATTAACCCTAAACTTTCCATCGACACGCAAGTGACTCTATCGCACCAAGATACATGGAATCAATTATTAATAGACCAATATCAAACCCGTGCAACAACTGACCGTATTTTACTCAATATTAATCCCCGTTATTTATTCAGTGATACGCTAGCCCTATCTAGCGGTTTAGAAATGTTTTATGACCGCAATATAGACCGCTCGACCGAAGTACGGCATTTATCCAACTATCACAACCTCACCGCTTTTTTAGAAGGTGCGTGGCAAAGTCCATGGGGAAATTTTACCCTAGGAGCACGCTATGACAAACATAGCAAATTTGGGGATGATTTATCACCACGCCTTGCTTATACCAAATATTTTAATAATCAATGGCATTTTAAACTGTTATACAGTGGGGCGTATCGTAGTCCAACGGTAGAAAATGACTACTTAAATCCCGATATAAAGCCAGAGCAGACCGATGTATTTGAAACAGAAGTAGGTTATCAATTCAATAAAGAAATGGTTTTAACCATTAACCTCTTTCATATCCAAACCAAAGATACGATTGTTTATGATGTTATCCCCAACACCATTACGCAAACCTATTTCAATGCAGAACAATCGGGAACACAAGGATTAGAAGCAGAATTTCGTTTGATAAAGTCGTGGGGATACGCAACGCTCAATTACAGCTATGCCATCCCTAATGATAGTGCTAATACTTATAAATCAATGAACTGGCAAACAGGAGAAGAGCACGACCTTAATTTAGCCTTTCCTGCCCATAAAATTACGCTGAATAGCCATATTAAATTATCTGCTTCATGGTCGATTAATCCCTCGTGGATTTTCCTCAGTCAGCGTTATGGTTATGCCCGAGTAGATGAAACAGAAACCCCCATTTTATTTGAATCGCCGAATACAATGCTGACAAATCTCTTTTTTCGTTATCAGCCTAAATCTGCCAAACAATGGGAGTTTGGCTTAGGCATTTATGATATTTTTGCAGAAAATTTAGAACTGATTCAGCCCTACAATGGCGGACACGCGCCGTTACCTGTCACTTCTCGGGAAGTCGCTTTACAAGTACATTATCAATTTTAACTTTAATCCTTTTTCCCGCCTTCGTCCTGCGTAAAGCGATGAATCAAGCGTCTATCGCGTTTCGTGGGACGACCTGCTTTTGTAGGACGTACTAACCTCTCTAACTGATGTTGCTCTTGCTGAGTTTGACGTTTTGCAAGACTCTCTGTGGTTTCCTCATATAATAAAGCCGCCTCAGCGGCGGGGCGACGTTGTTTTAATAAACCTTTTATAATCACTGTGCGTTCAAAATAGCCTTGCTGAATACGCACCTCATCACCAATATGCACCTCTTTTGCAGGTTTAGTGCGTTGCTGATTAATATGGACTTTTCCACCAGTAATCGCATCAATGGCTAAACTGCGCGTTTTAAAAAAACGGGCAGCCCATAACCATTTATCTAAACGTACCTTATCGTCTAAATCATCATCTTCATCACGCATGATAAAACCCATTCTTAAATAATTATCGCGCTATGACGCGATTTATCATCGATGAATGGCTAAATCGCGTCATACAACTTATATTATTCAATAATAGCTTAGTGGTGAGGCTTATCTGCTGTTGCGGTAGCAGGTTCAGGATGAGCAGGATGGGATAAACGCTCCATCACCGCAAATAACACTCCAGAAATTACAAAGGTTAAATGCACAATCACTAACCACATTAAATCCTCCTTATCATAATGCTCAATCGCAAAAAAGGCTTTGAGCAAATCAATAGAAGAAATCGCCACAATAGAACCAATTACTTTAATTTTTAAAGAGCCATAATCGACATTGCCCATCCAATCAGGGCGGTCATCATGTGTTTTCGCTTCGTCAATCTTAGAAACAAAATTTTCATACCCACTAAAAATAATTAGAATCAGCAGATTACTGACTAAAACAAGGTCAACTAATCCTAAAATAGGCAAGACTAACGCCGTTCCCTCCATGCTCCAGATACTAAACAGCATCTCCACGAACTTAAATAGGAACTTGACTAATAACACGACTAAGGTTGCAACAAGACCAATATAAAACGGGGCAAGCAACCAGCGACTGCCAAAAATTACACGTTCAATCTGTTTTTCAATCATAATGCCTCTAATATCAAAGTTGTTTATTGCAAACCAGTTATAATAATAAATCTGTCCGACCTGACAGCGGTTAAGATATAAAGTGCATAATGACTAAAACCAATATTCCCCTCCACAAAAATATGAGGACTCTATGATTACATTATTATTTTTACTGGCACTCATGGTAACATTACTGATGGTAGCGGGCATGATGTTTGTCTTTTTGTCCAGTAAAATTGCTGATTTACAATTACTTGAGCGTGCAGGACAACGTGTTCGTGCGCAAATTATGCAAAAGCAAGCGAGAAGTCGTACTACGGCTGTGAGTTATGTTTTTAACATTAATCAACAAACTTATCAGAATACTGTGTTATTCCCCACACCAAAGCTGGCTTATTTAGGCAATGACGACACTGTCGAAGTCGTTTATCAAGCGGATGACCCCAGCGAAAATTATGCAACTAGCGTCATTAGCGATAAAATCAACGACTACCATCAAATTTTACGCATTGTCGGTATCGCGCCGATAGTCCTGTTCCTGATAGTGATTATTTACTGGTACGCCTAAATTTTCGGCATATAGTCGGCGGGTGACATGTCTATACGGGTTTGTTCATAAATAAAATGTTCTAGCTCAGTTTGCCAGCCACCCGCTTCATTATTGTAATGTGTAATCCCTGCTTGACGATTTTTCTCTTTTAACTTCAGTGAATTAGCCGTGACCATATCGCGCAAATAAGTTTCTTGATAAAACAAAGGTTTATCAGGACTATCCGTGAGCCATACATGACATTTTCCGCCATGACTCCATTCCGCGATAATCACATTCCGAATTCGGAACAATAAAACGGTTTGATTCCCGCGCACCCCTGCCCCATCTAATGTGCCGTAAGCATTTTGCAGGCTTTGTGCTAATTCTGGACGTTTTGCTAGAAATTTCTGAATGGTTTTACCCACGGCAAGCCATGCTTCATCGATATATTGCCGTTCATAATATGCCCACCAAAACGCTCGGCGGTATCGCCATTGTGCATCTAATGCACATTGGTCTAGGATACTGAAAAAAGTTTCTAGGGTAGAACCTACCATCCAGCGGTAAAATACTTGTAAAGCCTCTGTTTGCACACCTTGCCATAATGCAGGAGAGACACGCGGGTCTTGTAAATATTGCAATAAAAAAATTTGAATTCGTTGTTTTAGTGCGGGGGTTGGTTCGTTCAGTTGCCAAGGGAGTAGTAAGGCATGAGCTAATTCGCGCCGACAACTGGGATAACGCAAGCGTCCACCGTCATCTGTCCATGCTAATAAGCGCGAGAGTTCTTTTTCTGAACCCTGTAATAAATATTCCTCCAACTCTTCAAGGGCTTTACGGTAAGCGACACGGGCATAGCCGCTGTTTAACAATTCCCCTGTTAAACCTGCATCCGTCAATATTTGCGCCGTATCAGCATGTAAACAGGCTTGTGCTAATTTATCAATCCCATTGCCTTGCGGGATAAATATCTGATATACCTCATTATACTGTTTCCAGCGTGCCAGCATAGAATCTGCTGGTGCTTTGAGCACTTGCGCAAGAATGAATTGCGAAATTTCTAATAAATTCGGCGGTTGTTGGTCAAATTCGCGTAAATATACACGGATAAGCCGTTTAATTGCCGCCGCATTGCCACGTAGTTGTCGCCAGAAATATTTTAAAAATAAGTCATTTTCAGCTAATGTGCGCCCGCGCTGACCATACCACAGCACCCACGCCGCCCGTCGCCAATCACGTGCGGTAATGGTTTGCCACTGCTGGTTTTGAATCGCTTGTTGAAATTTTTCATATAGCAGTAATAGCTCGCTTTCTTTAGGTATTTTGGCTTCCATCGCAAAATCTGGTAGGGCTTTAGCCGTAGCGACCAGTCGAAAGTCATTGAGTACCCGTAAATGATGCGTGTGAAACTTTTTCACGGTCTCTTGGCAATCTTGCAAAGCTCGACGCAGTTTCATAGCGATGTATCTATATTTATTACTTAAGATTTATGGAGTGCTTGTAAGGCAAGGTTATAAAACAGGCATTGGTCACCGCCTAACTGTTGCGCTTGTTGGGTTGCCAGTTCAACCATGGTTAGTAATTCATTGACTTCTCCTTGGTCTTGTGGATAAACCACGATGCCAATGCTGGCTTTAGATTGTAATAAGCAATCTTCTAAATTCAGTGGTTGGGTTGCTTTAAACAGGAGCATTTCTCCCACTAATCCCGCGTGTTGTGGCTCGCTGATTTCACCCAAGGCAATGATAAATTGTGCACCGTCATAACGTGCGACTAAATCGCTATGTCTTAAAATTTCCTCAAAACTCGTGCCTAAGCGTTGTAAAAATTTATCCCCTAATACGTAGCCAAATTGTTGATTAATATCTGCCATGTTATCGATATTAATCAGTAGTAAGGCGAAGGTTTTATGATTGCGCTTTGCCGAAGTAAGGGTTTTATTGAGGTTATGACAGAATAACGCACGATTCGCCAATTGCGTTAAGGGGTCATGTAAAGCAGAACGTTGGTTATGAAGTTGGTTAAGAATGACGATATAGCGTCGTTCAGGGAGCGACGCGGGCTGATAGGGTTGAACGGTTAAATGGCATTGATAAATACCGCCACGTTTATGTCGTTGCCATACCATGCCTTGCCAATGGCGATTATGTTGTAACGCGCTGGTAATTGCTTCATTAATATGATTATCTAACCATTCAACTTGTAAATCTTGTAAAAAACGTTCGGTCAATTCTGCTTCAAAGTAACCTGTAAAATGGGTCGCGGCAGGATTTGCGCGGAGAATTCGGTGTTCACTATCAAGTAGAAAAACGGCGTTATCACTATTTGTCCAAACAATATCTGCAATTGCAAGCGATTCTTGTGTTTGTTGTTTAACTGTCAAGTCTTCAACCAGCCATAGGGTTTTTTGGGTTTGGCTGGGTTGTAAGCGAATATGCGCATAAAACGTGGTTTCATCTTTGCGACGTAACCATTGGCGCGGTTGATAATCGAAATTTTTTTCAGTGATGAGATGATTGATATAGTCATAATCCCTTGAATCTACAAATAGCTGTTGTATAGACAGACTCAGCAATTCAATTTGACTATACCCGAATAACGATTCGCAACGCGGATTAACGCGAGTGATGTATTGCCCTTGTGTTGTGAGCAATCCTAGTTCTGCATGAGTTATGAGTAAATTAGTTTCTTGGGTTAGGGTTTTAACACGGGCAGAGAGGCGATGCTGTTCGGTGGTGTCTTGTAAAAGCAGTAAGAGACCAACACAGAAATCTAAATCCATGAGTGGCAAGAAATGTAGATTAAACAATCGATTATTTTGCTGAAAAGTTTCTTGTAATGTCTCGCCAAGCAAAGCTTGTTTGATTTGGGCAGAAAAACGCAGGATAGGGGAGTCAGTTTTAAACAGGGGTTGTTCTAAATCATCGGCATGAATACCTAAAATTTCTAAATTATCGCCTTGAGCAAAAACTAAAATACCTCGTTTATCAACACTGAGTAATGTAATGGATAAAGCCCGTAACAGTTGCGGTAGCCACATCGTATAGTGACTTAAATCAGGTAAAATCAGGTTATTATGTTGATAATAATGTTGTAAATTGGTAATTGTGGTGATTTTAAATAAATGTCCTTTCTCGTCCATTAATTGACTTTCGGCAATATGATGGCGTAACAGGTGTTTGTCACGGTGCTGTAATGGCCAATTACCACTATTACTGGAGGCATTTGTCAAATATCTGACATGCCATTGCATTGCCTTAGTGTGCAATTCGGGGGCTAATAAACAGGTAAAAGGCTGGTGAATCAATTCTTCAAAACGATAGCCAAACAGGTCGCAAAAAGCCGTATTCAGATAAACAAATTGTCCTTGAATATCGGTAATTGCCATGCCAACAGTGGTATTTTCAAATAATTGGGTAAAAAAATTGAGTTTGGTTGATAAAGATTCTTCACGTTGGATATAAGTGCTGATATCAACAAATTTACAAATCACACATTGTTCTTGATGGTTAATATTCAGTGGATAAGCGGTGACTAATGTCCAAATCAGTTGGTCGTCAGCGCGATAAATACCAATTAATTGATTCGCATAAAGTTGTTTTGTTTGTAGCACAATATGAGCAGGAAAATCTTCTGGACTAATTTCCATTCCGTTTTCCCAAATACAGGAACAGGGTAAATGCGTTTGTTCCAATAATTGTTCTGCACGAACCCCCAATAATTGTGTCATTTGTGGGTTACACGCAATGATTTTACCGTCTTGCTGGTAAACGAGTAGTGCTTCTGCTAACTGTGGGATTAATTCTAAAAAAGGCTGTTGCTGGTCATATAACGCGCTCATTAACCGTCCTGCCATAGTCATCTGTCTTTCATAAAATGATTGACAGTCATATTAAGGGTGTTGGTTTATCATACTTTAACGTGAATTATTCATTATATAGCGTTTATCCCTTTCCGTTACGATTGCAAAATAGGTATTTATTATTTAATAAAATACTTTATATATAATAGAGTTACCCTGATATCGTGCTAATCTTTAAACGATGGCATGTTTTCTGCTAAAAGGGGAAATCAAGGTATTTCAGAACAATCGGACTTTAGGAGTTATCTATCATGTTTAAGAAATTAAAAGCAGAAGATTATCGTATTGAAAGCAATATGTTCACGGGAACAGTGACATTTCAGGGAAAATTGCAATTACAAGACAGCAAGGCTTATACCCCTATTTTAGAAATGCTAAACGAATTAGCTGCGAAAGATTTACCTAAAATTACTATTGATTTACGTGCATTAGAGCTGATGAATAGCTCAGGGATTAATACCTTATCTAAATTCCTCATGCTCATGGAACGCAAACAACAAACGCAAGTTGTGGTGCATGGATTACGAGATATTACTTGGCAAGACCGTAT